>JAUYSN010000275.1 GCA_030696235.1 Sulfuricella sp.
CACCGCGCGCTTGACCTGCCCCGGATGACCCTTGATCACCGGGTTGTAGGAGCGCATCGTCACCTTCTTCGGATAGGTGAATTCAGTCTTGTGTTGGGTCACATCCTTGGGGATATCCACCACCACCGGGCCGGGCCGGCCGGTGGAAGCGAGATAGAAGGCCTTCTTGATGGTTTCGGCGAGATCCTTGACGTCCTTGACCAGGAAATTGTGTTTCACGCAGGGGCGAGTGATGCCCACCATATCCACTTCCTGGAAGGCATCCATGCCAATCGCGGCGGTCGGCACCTGACCGGAAATCACCACCAGCGGGATCGAATCCATGTAGGCGGTAGCGATGCCGGTCACGGCATTGGTCGCGCCCGGCCCGGAGGTCACCAGTGCCACGCCGGTCCGACCTGTGGCGCGCGCATAACCGTCAGCAGCATGCACCGCGGCCTGCTCGTGCCTGACCAGCACATGCTTGAACTTGTTCTGCTTGAAAACCTCGTCGTAAATGTTCAACACTGCACCGCCGGGGTAACCGAAAACAAATTCGGTCCCTTCTTCCGCCAGACAGCGCACAACGATCTCTGCGCCCGTCAATTCCATATAACAGCCTTAAATAATCATTCCGGGGAAACCTGAAACATAATGGTTGCCGCCAACTTGGTCAAGTGCGGCATTTTACCAAACTTGCGGAAGTCTCTGCTTTATTTTTCTTTATTTGATAAGATACTATAAACTTTAATTATCCATTAGAGCCAAAACACCGCTGTGGGAGCGGCGCCCTCGCCGCGATTTGCGGCCGCATTCGCGCCGGGGGCGGCGCTCCTACATGCACGAGCATTCCAATGGACAATCTGGGATAAAAGAACGTTACTCAGGAACTCTCCAACTGGCCACTTTTCAGGAACTTTCCAGGTTTTTTGCCGAAGTCGAACGACGCGCCTACAAGCAGGCGCTATTTGCTGTTCGCGACGAACATGGCGCTCTGGACATCGTGCAGGACGCCATGATGAAACTGACGGAAAAATACTCGGGGAAGCCCGCCGAGGAATTCCCGATGCTGTTCCAGCGGATTTTGCAAAATACCATCCGCGACTATTACCGCCGCCAGAAAGTGCGCTCGCTATGGACCACCCTGCTGTCGTCTCTTACCTCCCATCAGGAAGAAGAATACGATCCTCTGGAAACTTTGGAAGTCGAGGACGACTCGAATAAGATTCATCGACCGGAAGAAACCCTGGCTCGCTCGCAAGTCGTTAAATTAATTGAGCAGGCACTAAAAAATTTGCCGGCACGTCAACGGGAAGCGTTCCTGCTGCGTTACTGGGAGGAACTGGATGTTTCTCAAACCGCTGCCGCGATGGGTTGTTCCGAAGGCAGCGTCAAGACGCATTGTTCCCGGGCCACCCACGCAGTGGCGGCCTTCTTGAAATCGAAGGGGATTGAGCCATGAACGAACACGATCTGGCAAAAAAAATTACTCAACATCTTGATTACGGCACCAGCGAACTGGACGGCCGCGTGCAGTTCCGCCTGCAAGCGGCGCGCCAGCACGCCCTGGAAGCTTATGCCAAACCCCACCATAACTTCAGTCTGGCATGGGGGGGCCATGGCGGCAGGAGCGGTCACCACAGGAGCCATTCGCCTTTCCGGGCCTGGCTCCCGCTGGCGGTACTTTTGCTTGGACTGATGTTCATCACCTACTGGCAAACCACTGAGCAGATGAATGACATCTCTGAAATCGATGCGCACCTGCTGGCCGAAGAATTGCCTTTTCACGCTTTCATTGACACCGGATTTGATACATGGCTAAAAGGCTCCTCGGAGGAATAGTCCTCGCCTGCGGCCTGCTGGTGCAAGGAATCGCATTGGCCGCTCCGGCGCAACCCCAAGCTCCGGTTCCTGCTCCGGAACCTCGACAACCGAATTGGGGCGAGCTTTCGGCTGAACAAAAACGGATACTGGCACCCGTATCCGGCGAGTGGGACAAAATGCCCTCTCACCAACGAAAAAAACTGCTGGGCGTGGCCAAGGGTTATCCGAAAAAGAAACCGGACGAACAGCAGCGTATCCAGAAGCAGCTCAAGGACTGGAGCAGGCTAACTCCGTCAGAACGTGAGCAGGCCCGCAAAAAATATGATCAATTAAAGCAACTGCCGCCAGAAAAACGCCAGGAAGTAAAACAGAAATGGCAAAAATATCAGCAACTACCTGAAGAGAAAAAGGAAGCCCTGCGGCGCAACAGGCCACCAGAAGCCGCACCGTTGCCATTAATTACCCCGGAACCCCCCACCGATCCAGCCAAGGCTGACGCGGCAAAACCTGCGGTGAACTAGGGTTCGC
>JAUYSN010000142.1 GCA_030696235.1 Sulfuricella sp.
GCCATTGGCCTGGAAATCGCAAGGCTGCATGGCATTCACGCCCATGCGCTGAACCACCGCGACCATGAAACCCGCGAGGAATTCGACACCGCCCTGGCCGCCAGGATAGCCGGATTCAATCCCGACCTGGTAGTGCTGGCGGGCTTCATGCGCATCCTCACGCCGAACTTCGTCAATGATTACAATGGCCGGCTGATCAATATCCACCCCTCGCTGCTGCCGGCGTTCACGGGCATCAACACCCACGCCCGCGCCCTGACCGAGGGGGTGAAAATCCATGGCTGCACCGTGCATTTCGTCACCCCCAACCTCGACAAGGGTCCGATCATCATCCAGGCAGCCGTGCCGGTACTGCCCGGCGACACCGAGGAAACGCTGGGCGCGCGGGTGCTGGAACAGGAGCACAAGATCTATCCCCAGGCGATCCGCTGGTTTGCCGAAGACCGGCTGACCGTCACCCCGGATTGCAACGTCATCCTGCAAAATCAGCAGCTTGTTGAGGCGGCGTTGCGCTCGCCGTGGGAGTCGCAATGACGCGGCTATTGGCCGTGCTGTGCAGCCTGTGGATGGGTGCAGCGCTGGCCGCTGCCCCGCACCAGACATACGACTCCGCACGGGTCGGCAGCATGGCTCGTAGCGGATCGGAGTCCTTCAGGGTTGCAGCCACCTACAGTCTCACCAAGCAAGGCCAGCAAATCGGCACCGTCACGGAAAGTTTCAAACAGGCCGAGGGCCACTACCAGCTCGAGAGCGTCACCTCCGCCATCGGCATCTACGCCCTGTTCATGAAGGGAAAAATCCGCCTGATCAGCAGCGGGGAGGTGACCGACCATGGCCTGCGCCCACGGCACTTCGAGCATCATCGCGCCGCCGATCCGGCCAAGACCGTCCAGGCCGATTTCGACTGGGAGAAAATGAACCTCACCCACAGCTTCGACGGCAGGACTGAAAGTGTCGCCCTCGAACCCGGCGCCCAGGACCGCATCAGCCTGCAGTACCAGTTCATGTTCGCTCCGCCGGGAAAAGACGATATCCGGCTGTTCATGACCTCCGGCAAGAAACTCAACCTCTACCATTACAAACTGGCCGGGGAAGAAAAAATCACCACTCCGGCAGGGCAGTTCCAGGCAATCCATCTGGTCAAACAGCGCACCGCGGACGAGGATGGCACGGAAATCTGGCTGGCGAAAAAGCGCCACTTCTTTCCGGTACGGATCGTCGTCGAGGAACACAATGGCGGCAAGCTGGAACAGAACCTGACCTCCCTGACTTTTGAGGGTGAGTAATTCAAAAAACGGCAATTAACCGCCGATGCACGCCGACAAACGCCGATAAAACAGGGTGTTATTGGCATTTCTGTCACCACCAAAAAGGCGAGTGTAAAATTCTTTGTAACGCTTTGAATAATCGGCGTTAATCTACGTTTATCGGCGGTTAACTGCTTTTTAAAGGTTCAATGGGCCCATGCCGAATCGGGTAAAAATACTGCTTTGGGTGCTGGGGTTTTCCTTGGCGGCGCACCTCGCCCTGTTGTTGGGCCCGCATTTCTCCCTGCCGGTCAACCTGGCTCCCGCTCCGATTCTGGAAGCCAGGCTCACCTCCCCTCCGCCTTTGCCGGCGAGACTGGCAACGCCCGAGCCGCCGCGTGCCGCAAAACCAAAACCTGGC
The DNA here is from genome assembly GCA_030696235.1 of Sulfuricella sp. Lineage (GTDB taxonomy): Bacteria > Pseudomonadota > Gammaproteobacteria > Burkholderiales > Sulfuricellaceae > Sulfuricella. Next base: position 1,669 of record JAUYSN010000142.1, read on the forward strand.
CCCGTGAAAAAACTTCCCGCCCCGCCCGTGGAGGCCGCGCCTGCGCCCGAAGTCCAACCCCATGCCAAGGCATCGCCCGTCGTGGAGCCTGAGCCGGCCGTCCCTGCATCACCCGCCGTGGAGCCAGAGCCTGCCGCCCCGGCACCACCCGCCATGCCGCAGCGGGTGACGACCCGGTTCACCCTGTTCAAGGGGCTGAACGGCATGCGCGTGGGCCGTGCCGAGCAGGTCTGGAAGCTCGATGGGGAGCGCTACATGATATCCAGCGTGGCCGAAGCCAGCGGCCTGTTCTCCCTGTTTGCTTCTGGCAAGTTCGTCCAGGAAAGCCGGGGGAAAATCACGCCGGCCGGGCTGAAACCCTCGAACTACCGGGTGGAGCGGGGGAAAGGCGGCGCGGACAAGACCGATACCGCCGAGTTCGACTGGAATGCCATGACCCTCACCCTCGCCAGCGGCGGCGGCAAAAAGACCCTGAAACTGCCGGAAGGAACCCAGGATCTGTTAAGCTTCATGTACCAGCTCGCCTTCGCCCCACCGCAGAGTAGTTTCGTGAAACTGCAGGTAACCAACGGCAGAAAACTCGATAGCTATGCCTACTGGGTCGTGGAAGAAGCGCTGGAAACCCCGATGGGCGTGCTGAATACCCTGCACCTCGGCAAGCATCGCGAGGAGGGGGAGAAAGACACCGAAGTCTGGCTCGCCGCCGACTACCATTACCTGCCGGTCAAAATCAGCCAGATCGACAAGGACGGCGATGGGCTGGTGCTGCTGGCGAACGAGATCGCGATTACGCAATAAGCAACAAAACATTAACCACGAATTTGCACGAATGATCACGAATTAACACGAATAAAACGTCACTGCATTCGACAACCCCGCACAGCTCCAAGCCTGGTTTTATTCGTGTTAATTCGTGCAAATTCGTGTCATTCGTGGTTAGCTTTAAACC
>JAUYSN010000143.1 GCA_030696235.1 Sulfuricella sp.
CCGCGCTTGCGGATGCCGGCGGTATCGATCAGGGTGTAATGCTGGCTATCGCGCTCGAAATCGATGTAGATACTGTCGCGCGTGGTACCCGGCTGGTCGAAGGCAATGACCCGTTCCTCGCCGAGCAGGCTGTTGACCAGCGTGGACTTGCCCACGTTGGGACGACCGACGATGGCGATCTTGGGGTGATCGTCCTCCTCCTCTTCAACCTCATCCAGCGGGAAGCTCTCCAGCGCCAGATCCACCAGTTCGTGCACGCCTTCGCCATGGGCCCCCGAGATCACCAGCGGATCGCCCAGTCCGAGCTCGTAGAATTCGGCGGCAACCACATCGCGCCGCATGCCCTCGGCCTTGTTCACCGCCAGGAATAACGGCCGGCCCAGTTTCCGCAGCTGGTCGGCGATGATCTTGTCCTGGGCAGTCAAACCCTGGCGCGCATCGACCAGAAACACGATGGCATCGGCCTCGTCTACTGCCTGCAGGGTCTGCCGCGCCATTTCGTGAAGAATGCCGTCCTTCGCCACCGGCTCGAAACCGCCGGTATCCACCACCAGATAGGGCCTGTCTCCCACCCGGCCATGGCCGTAATGACGGTCGCGCGTCAGCCCCGGCAGGTCCGCAACGAGGGCGTCGCGGCTTCGGGTTAGCCGGTTGAACAAAGTGGATTTGCCGACGTTAGGACGGCCGACCAAAACTAAAGTAGGTTTCATTTTGAAAAATCTTTCACCGCAAAGGACGCAAAGGTACGCAAAGGAGAAACAATAAGGTTTTGAATTCCCTTGCGACCCTTCGCGTCCTTTGCGGTTAACGCTTTGATAGCTATTGTACTGTTAGCGCGTACAACCCGCCGTTGCGGGTCTGCACCAGGAAGCCGCGGCTCAGCGCCACGGGAGGCGCGCCAATCTGGCTGCCATCGGTGGCGATGCGGGCTGCGAAGCTGCCATCTTCCCGCGCCAGCAGATGGACATAGCCCTGTACATCGGCCACTGCGATATAGCGTCCAAGAGCCAGTGGCGCAGTGGGTTGGCGGGCAAGCAGCTTGTCCTGCTTCCACAGGCTTGCACCGCTGTTCTTGTCGAGGGCATGGATAGCGCCGCGGGTGTCGCTGACGTAAACGTAGCGATCATCCATCGCCAGACCGGCGGAACTGGAGACATCCCGCGCCCAGAGCAGGTTGCCGCTGGCAATATCGAAGCAGGCCGTGCGCCCCTGATAGGCGGTGGCGCAGATCATGCGGTCATCCATCACCGGCAGGCTGCTGACATCGGTTACGCGCTCCAGCTCTGTGGCTCCACGCGGCAGGGCTACGGTCGCTTCCCAGCCCATGTTGCCGGTTGCCAGGTTGAGCGCTACCAGCTTGCCCCCGGCGAAACCGGCGAACACCGCACCGTGCGCCACCACCACGCCGGCATTGCTGCGCAGGGCGAGCGCCGGCATGGCGCGCTGGTAAACCCACTTGCGCTTGCCATCCCTGGCATCCAGCCCGAAAATGCGGCCGTCGCCGGTGCGCACCACGACGATGTCATTGGCCACCTGCGGCGCACTCAATATCTCGCTCGAAAGACGTGCCTGCCAGAGCGGCTGGCCCTTGGCGTCGAAGGCCAGCACCTCGCCCTTGGCGGTTCCCACCGCCACCAGAGCGCTGTCCGCACCGACACCGCCGGAAATCTTGCGTCCGGAATCGGCGTTCCACTGTTGCTTGCCAGTCTCCGCACTGAAACGGGCGATCTTCCCATCCATGCCCGCCGCGTAAACGCTGTCGCTCACCACAGCGGGAAAAAGCACCGTATCCCCGGCCCCGCCGATGCGCTCCTGCCAACTCGACTTGAGTTCCGCCGAAGGCTTGAATTCGACCAGCACCGCCGGCTTCTCGCCGGCATCCTTGCCACCCCAAAGGCCAAAACCGGTGGAAACCTTCTCCCCCATGCCGCTGCAACCCGCCAGCTGGAAAATGGTTGCCAGCACCAGCAGCCATCTTATTGGCTCATTGCGTTTCATCCGCGTTCTCCCAAGCCATCCAGCTTCATTTCCACGACCTGGCGATAAGCGCTTTTTTCGTCGATTTTTTCCAGTGCGGCCTGGTAGGCGACACGGGCATCCGCCACCTTGCCCTGAGCCGCCAGCACGTCCCCTTTAAGATCGGAAAACAGGCCGTCAAACGCCTTTTCATGCGACGCTTCCAGCTTTTTCATGGCTTCCTCGTAACTTTTCTCATCCAGCAGGATACCGGCCAGGCGCAACCGGGCGATGTCGCGCGCACCCTCTTCCTTGGCATGATCGATCACCCATTGCAGCTGTGCCTTGGCACTCTTGGCATCGCCCAATTCGTAGTTAGCCCCGGCTGCAAGCAGCGCAGCTCGCGAAGCATAAGGCGTGCCCGGGTATTTTTCGATAAGCTGGCCAGCCGCATCACGGATGCGCTTGGTATCCTTGCTCTGCACCCCGCTTTGCACCGCTTCGTACGCCAGCGCCGCCTGGCGCTGCTGGCTATTCTGGTAGACACGCCAACCCTGCATGCCGGCCACCACCGCGGCGAACACCGCAACCGCCAGCATCACTGTCGTCCCGTTCTTTTTCCACCAGGCTTTCAGCTCGTCTACTTTTTCCTGTTCTTCAAGATCAAAAGCCATGTATTTCCCCGTTTAAATTAAAGTTAGCGCTGTCCAACATTGATCAGGCCCGCCGCTGCATCCACCGTCATCCGCATCTGCTCTCCCAGCTCGCGCAGCGGCTTGAGACTGACTTCCCCTGCCCCGGCCTCGTCGTCACCGACGATCAGCGCATAGCGCGCACCGCTGGCATCTGCCTTTTTCATCTGCGACTTGAAGCTGCCGCCGCCGCAATGCAGGAGCACGTGCAAGCCCTGGTCGCGCAGCTGTTCAGCCGCCCCCACGGCAAATTTGTTTGCCGCATCGCCCTGGTGCACCAGATAAACATCAGGGGCGACCCGAGGCGCCTGAAATGCGTATTCCTCGAGCAGTGCCAGCAACCTCTCCACTCCCATGGCGAAACCGCAAGCCGGTGCCGGTTTGCCGCCGATCTGCTCGATCAGGCCGTCGTAACGACCGCCCGCGCACACGGTGCCTTGGGCACCGAGTTTGGTGGTTACCCATTCGAATACGGTAAAGTTGTAATAATCCAGCCCACGCACCAGACGTGGGTTGATCTGGTATTCGATACCGGCATCGCGCAGCATCACCTGCAAATCCTCGAAATGCTTGAGCGATGCTTCGTCAAGATCATCCAGCAGCTTCGGCGCCGCCTCGATCAGCTCCTGCAGAGCCGGATTCTTGCTGTCGAGCACCCGTAACGGGTTGGTGTGCAGGCGCCGATGCGAATCCTCGTCGAGAGTGTCGACATGCTGCTCCAGGTAATGCACCAGGCGAGCACGGTGGCGTGCACGGTCTACGCTGCTGCCCAGCGTGTTGATCTGCAGGGCAATATCGGGCAGGCCGAGGCGCTTCCACAGCCGCGCCGTCATGATGATGTGTTCGGCGTCCATGTCCGGCCCGGCGTAGCCGAGCGACTCCACCCCGACCTGGTGAAACTGGCGGTAGCGGCCTTTCTGCGGGCGCTCGTGGCGGAACATCGGCCCGGTGTAATAAAGGCGCTGCGGCGCATTGTACAGCAGGTTGTGCTGGATCGCCGCGCGCACGCAAGACGCGGTGCCTTCCGGCCGCAGCGTCAGGCTGTCGCCGTTGAGCGCATCGACGAAGGTGTACATTTCCTTCTCGACGATGTCCGTAACCTCGCCGATGGCGCGCTTGAACAGCGCGGTCTGCTCCACGATCGGCATGCGGATGCAGCGGTAGCCGTAGCTGCGCAGCCAATCCTGCACGGTTTCCTCGAAAAATGTCCAGAGGTCGGCATGTTCCGGCAGGATGTCGTTCATCCCGCGTATGGCTTGAATTTGGCTCATTATTTAATCGATAACGACATGATTAACCACGAATTACACGAATGTTCACGAATTAGCACGAATATTTAACAACCCACCGAATGGGTTAATCGGGTGAGCCATGCCAAGCAATGGATTATTCGTGAACATTCGTGTTTTATTCGTGTCATTCGTGGTTAAAGGCTTTTTCAGGTTAATTTTCTTTTTTCATCGCAGCGATACGTTCGCGGACCTGCCGCTCCAGCTGATCCACGATCTCGTTTTCCGTGACTTTGTAGGCAGGCTTGCCCTCGATATAGAGCAGGTTGGGCGAGCCGCCGGCGATGCCGAAATCCGCCTCGCGCGCTTCGCCCGGCCCGTTCACTACGCATCCCATCACCGCTACATCCATGTGCTCGAGCACATCCTCGAGGCGCGCTTCCAGCGCGTTGACCGTCTTGATCACGTCGAACTCCTGGCGCGAGCAAGACGGGCAGGCAATGATATTCACCCCTTTGCTGCGGATATGCAGGCTCTTCAGGATGTCGAAGCCGACCTTGACCTCTTCCACCGGATCAGCTGCC
>JAUYSN010000151.1 GCA_030696235.1 Sulfuricella sp.
CGTTCTCGACGAAGGCGTCCGCCATGTCGCGCGGGAAGAGGTCGGAGTCAGTTTTCCCCGCGATCGTCGCGGCGCTCACATGGAACAGCGTCTCATACAGCCAGTTCACGAAGAGGTAGCGGCCGGCCAGGTCCTTCACGAAAATCACCGCGTTGGAGTTGTCGGCGATGGCTCGCGCAAAGCGCGTGGCTTCCTTGCTTTCGGTCAACGCCGTTTCGGCCAGCCGTCGCGAGCGGTGCAACACCTCGGCCAGGATACTGATCAGAAGACCATTGGCGACCAGGATGCTCCATTGGAAAAGATCCTCTACCGAGGCGAAGCGGAAGTCGTGAACCGGCGGCATGGCGAAATAGGCCGCGCCGGTCGATACCACCAGGGTGGCCAGCAGGCCGGGGCCGAAACCGCCCAGCACTGCGGAAAGGATGATCGGGAACACGAACAGGATCAGCAGCGGCCGATCGGGGAGCGCGACCGCGATGCCCTCGCGCACGAGCAGCATCGCCACGCTCACGGCGACGGCAAAGGCGTAGATCGTCCAGCGCGGCCAGGCGACCAGCGCTGCCCGGCCCTCGAAAATGGCCACCCGCTTCCCGCCGATGCCGGCGACCAGGCGCCGCAGCAACCCGTAAAGCAGCAGTGAGGTAACGCCCACGAACAGCCAGCCTTTCAGGGTGCTGGCGAGGATGATCCAGGCGGGATCGTCGAACAGCCATTCCACCACCTTGTCGGAGAGCAGTATCCACAGGGCGGCGAAGACGGCATAGCCCAGGACGATCGTCAGGATGCCGGCGGAGGTTCGGGCTTCGCTGCCGGCGGGCGGCGGACTGGCTGGGGCGGGATCGGTCATGGCGTGGCTTTCGTCGGAAACGGTTGGGGCGCGGGACTACGTCGGTTGCTCGCCCACGTCCCGATACCGCTCGGCGATGGCGATGCATTCCTCGAAGCCCGCCAGGAAGGCATCGGTCATGTCCGGGTCGAAGTGCTTGCCGCGCCCGGCGGCGATGATGTCACGGGCCTCGTCGAAAGACATGGCTGGCTTGTACACCCGCGGCGAGATGAGGGCATCGAAAACGTCGGCCAGAGCCATGAGCCGGGCGGAAACGGGGATGGCGTCACCGGCCAGGCCGTCCGGATAGCCGCTGCCATCCCATTTCTCGTGATGCCAGCGGGCGATTTCCTTGGCCAGGGCGAGGAATTCCACCGGCTGGTCGGCATCCCGCTCGGCCTGTTCGATGGCTTCGGAACCGAGCCGGGCATGGGTCTGCATGATGTCCCATTCTTCCGGGGCAAGCTTGCCGGGTTTCTGGAGGATAGCGTCGGGGATGCCCACCTTGCCGATGTCGTGCAGGGGTGCGGAACGGGCGAGCAGTTCGATGTTGCGCCCGGTGAGGCAGGCGGCAAAGCGCGGGTGATCCTTGAGCCTCACGGCCAATGCGTGCACATAGCCCTGGGTGCGCAGGATGTGGTTGCCGGTTTCCGGGTCGCGGGTCTCGGCGAGATGGGCCAGCGCCCGGATGCTGACGGTCTGGATCAGCTCGTTCTCCGCCATGCGCCGGGCCACTTCGGCCTCCAGGAAGGCGTTCTGGTCCTTGAGCCACTCCCGCGCCCGCTTGACCTCCAGCTGGGTGCGCACCCGGGCCAGTACCACGACGGGCTGGATGGGCTTGGTGATGTAGTCGGCGGCGCCCAGTTCGAGGCCCCGTTCCTCGTCCCGCGCCTCGCTCAGCGCGGTGAGAAAGATGACAGTGATGTCGCGGGTGGCAGGGTCCGCCCGCAGGCGGGCGAGGACTTCGTAGCCGTCCATCTCCGGCATCATCACATCCAGCAGGATGAGGCTCGGCTTCGACTCTCCGGCGGCGATCCGCAGGGCGCGCTCGCCCGAGGTGGCGGCCAGGACATCGTAATGCGGTTGCAGCAGCCCCCCCAGGATGGCCAGGTTTTCCGGATCGTCGTCCACCACCAGGAGGGTGTCCATGAGGCCGCCACCCTGCCTGGGTTCAGCCATATCGTGTATGGGCAAACCATTCATATAACCCTCACCGTAATTATGGTGCGTGGAACGCACCCACGTTGTTAACGTTTACTCCACCCGCCGCAGCAGCAGACCCTTGAGGTATTCGCCCTCGGGAAAATTCAGCACGGCCGGATGATCAGCATCGGCTGCAAAACGTCCCACGATCTGGGCCGTCACGTTCGCATCCATGGCTGCGCCGGCGAGAATTTTCTGGAACAGGTCGGCTGTGACGCCGCCCGAGCAGGAAAAAGTGGCCAGCAAGCCACCCGGCCGCAACAGCTTGAGCGCCCACAGGTTGATGTCCTTGTAGGCGCGCGCCGCATTGGCGGCGTGATGGGCGGTAGGGGCGAACTTGGGCGGGTCGAGCACGATCAGGTCGAAGCTCTTGCCCTGGTCGCGCATCAAACGCAGCGACTTGAACACGTCCGCCTCCAGCCACTCGGCGCGATCTGCCGCCAGATTGTTGAGCTTGAGGTTTTCCCGCGCCAGCGCCAGCGCCTCGGCGGAACTGTCCACCGACAGCACCGAGCGAGCGCCGCCCTGGAGCGCGCTCAGGCTGAAGCCGCCGCTGTAACAGAAGCAGTTGAGCACGTCCTTGTCGTTGGCCAGTTCGCCGACACGACGGCGGTTGTCGCGCTGATCGAGGTAGAAGCCGGTTTTCTGCCCCTTTTCCACATCCACATGAAATTTCAGCCCATGCTCGCGGATGATCAGCGGCGCAGGCAGCACGCCGCGCAGAATGCCGGCGCGCGCCGGCAGCCCTTCCAGATCGCGCACCTCGGCGTCGGACCGCTCATAGAGATTGGCACAGCCGGTCAGCTCCACCAGCAAATCGACCAGCGTCCCGCGCCAACGCTCCATCCCCGCCGACAGCACCTGCATCACCAGCGTGTCGCCGTAGCGATCCACCACCAAGCCGGGCAGTCCGTCGGATTCCCCGTGCACCAACCGCATGCCGTCGGTGGTCTTGGCCAGTTCCTGGCGCAAGCCGATGGCACGCGCCAGACGCGCCCGGAGGAATGCCTCGTCGACCGTCTCGTTTTCCCGATAAGTCCACACCCGCCCCAGAATCTGTGATTTGGGGCTATACGCGGCCAGCGCCAGGAACGCCCCGTGGGTATCGCGCACGGCCACGGTTTCGCCGGACTGCGGCTCGCCCTTGATGCGCTCGACTGCGCCGGTAAAAATCCAGGGGTGGCGGTGCTGCAGGGATTTCTCCCGACCGGGATTGAGGATGAGTGAATTCATGGTGGTTTAACCGAAGGAAAACAGAGGATTCTGAACCGCGAAGTATAACAGTTGACCTACGGCCACCCGAGTTTTTCAATCCGGTAGTGCTGATATGGAAG
>JAUYSN010000154.1 GCA_030696235.1 Sulfuricella sp.
CTCCCACCGTGCCGTAGATGATGCCCGCCGTCGGGAAATCCGGCGCCGGCACGATCTCGATCAGCTCCTCGATGTCGGTCTCCGGGTTTTCCAGCAGCAGCAGGCAGGCATCCGTGATTTCGTTCAGGTTGTGCGGCGGGATATTGGTCGCCATGCCCACCGCGATGCCCGAACTGCCGTTGATCAGCAGGTTGGGAATCTTCGACGGCAGTACCAGCGGCTCGTGCTCGGAGCCGTCGTAGTTGGGGCCGAAATCCACCGTTTCCTTGTCCAGATCGGCGAGCAGTTCGTGGGCGATCCGCGCCATGCGGATCTCGGTGTAGCGCATCGCGGCGGCGTTGTCGCCGTCGACCGAACCGAAGTTGCCCTGGCCGTCCACCAGCGGATAGCGCAGGCTGAAATTCTGCGCCATGCGGACGATGGTGTCGTACACCGCGGTGTCGCCGTGGGGGTGATATTTACCGATCACGTCGCCGACGATACGCGCCGACTTCTTGTAGGCCTTGTTCCAGTCGTTGGACAGTTCGTGCATGGCGAACAGCGCGCGCCGGTGCACCGGCTTGAGGCCGTCGCGCACATCGGGCAGCGCCCGTCCCACGATCACGCTCATGGCGTAGTCCAGATAGGAGCGGCGCATTTCTTCTTCAAGGCTGACCGGAAGCGTTTCTCTGGCGAATTGTTCCATGGATGCTCAGTTTCTTAATAAACTTGCTTGTTGACATGCAAAAACAAAATGTTCGCGATTTTAGCATACCGGCGCATCCCAGGCCAATCCGCGGGGCAACCGTTTTTGTCTGTTCCGAATCTATGGTGTATGATAAAAAAGTTAACCGGTTAGGAATCTAATCCAGGTTAAAAGCAAGCCCCAACAACAATAGCGCCAAACTTCTCAAGGAGAACCAATAATGAAAATCTCGCTGGCCAAACAACTGGTCTTAAGCATTACGCTGGCAACCGGCATTTCTGCCGTCAGCACCGTTTTCGCTCACGATGTACCGAATGCCGGCTACCTGATCGACACCCGCGGCAGCGTGGTCAAAAACAATTTCAACCAGTGCTGGCGCACCGGCTACTGGACTCCGGCCATGGCGACCGCCGAATGCGATCCCGATCTGGTGAAGAAAGAAGCGCCGAAGAAAGAGGCGCCGAAAGCCGCCGCACCGGTTGCACCCGTTGCCGGCCCTGAAAAACCCGCTGTAAAAGCTTCATTCAAGGCTGAAACCCTGTTTGATTTCGACAAGGCCGTGGTTCGTACTGAAGGCAAAAAAGAACTGGACGACAAAGTGGTCGCAGGCATGAAAGCCCACCCCGAAGTGGAACTGCTGCTGGTCACCGGCCATGCTGACCGCATCGGCTCCGACAAATACAACCAGAAGCTTTCCGAGCGCCGCGCCGCCGCCGTCAAGGATTATCTGACCAGCCAGGGTGTTGCCGCCGACCGCGTCAAGACTGTAGGCAAGGGTGAAGCGATGCCCAACCCCGATGCCGACACTGCCAACAAGTGCAAAGGCAACAAGAAAACCAAGAAGCTGATCGAGTGCCTGCAGCCTGACCGCCGCGTCACCGTGGAACCGGAAATCCAGGTTCCGACCAAGAAGTAAGCTTCTCCGGTCAGAATAAGCCCCGCCTAGTGCGGGGCTTTTTTTTATGCTAGATTCTGCCGATGCATACCATGCCTGATAACACTGTAGACACCCTGATCGATGCGCGCTGGATCATCCCCGTCGAACCGGCCCGGCAAACCCTGTCCCGGCACTCCATCGCCATTACCGACGGCGTGATCCGCGACATCCTGCCCACTGGGGAGGCTCATGCAAAATACAGCGCCAAACAGCATTTCCGGCTTGACGACCATGTCCTGATCCCCGGCCTGATCAACCTCCACACCCACGCCGCCATGTCGCTGTTGCGCGGCTTGGCGGATGATCTGCCGCTGATGGACTGGCTCAACAATCATATCTGGCCAGCCGAGACTAAATTCGTGTCACCGGAATTCGTCCGCGACGGCACGCTCCTCGCCTGTGCAGAAATGCTCAGGGGCGGCGTCACCTGCTTCAACGACATGTATTTCTTCCCCGCAGCGGCAGCACAAGCGGCGCTCAGCGCCGGAATGCGCGCCGCCATCGGCATCATCGTGGTCGATTTCCCCACCGCCTACGCCGCCGATGCCGACGATTATTTAAGCAAGGGGCTGGCGGTGCGCGACGAATTTCGTGGCGAGCCGCTGCTCTCCTTCACGCTCGCCCCCCATGCGCCCTACACGGTGAGCGACAAGACCTTCGCCAAGGTATTGACCTACGCCGAGCAGCTCGACCTGCCGATCCACATCCACCTGCACGAAACCCACGACGAGATCGAGGAAAGTCTCAAGCAATACGGAGTGCGGCCAATCGAGCGGCTGCACCGCCTCGGCCTGCTCGGTCCCAACCTGATCGCGGTACACATGGTGCAGACCAACACCGAGGAAATCCGCCTGCTCGCCGAACACGGCTGCCACGTGGCCCACTGCCCGAGCTCCAACCTCAAGCTCGCCAGCGGGATCGGCCCGGTAATGGAAAAACTCGAACATGACATCAACGTCGGCCTCGGAACCGACGGCGCGGCGAGCAACAACCGGCTCGACATGTTCGCGGAAATGCGCCTCGCCGCCCTGCTCGCCAAGGGCCAGAGCCGCCAAGCC
>JAUYSN010000156.1 GCA_030696235.1 Sulfuricella sp.
CGGGTCAAACTGGCGCAGGAGATTGAAAAGCAAAGCATGGAAACACGCCCCGACGCTCCGAGCTTTGACGTCAAGCAGATAGCAGACGACCGCAATGATTTGCCGCGCCTGGAAATCACCCTGGAAGATGCGCCTATCGCACCCCCTGAAGGCGTGAACCAACTACTCACCTCGATCTTTCTCGATCTGGGCGAAATACCTCCCGAATATCTGGTGCCCGCTGGGCCAGGCGAATATGATGCCTCCTTGCTCGAGGAAAAAACCCTCGACCCCGATACAGTATGGCAGGGCACCTACCATGAGGAAGGGGCAAGTCTTTATCCGGAGTGGGATTTCGGCCGGCAGCACTACCGCAAAAACTGGTGCGTGCTGCGCGAGAGGGAAGTGACGCCGCTGAATGATGGATTTACACAGCAGACGCTGGACAAACACAGCGGCCTGGTCAAACACTTGCGCCGCACCTTCGAGGCAATGCGCGACGAAAACCGGTTATTGAAGCGTGAACCGTCCGGTGATGAAGTGGATATTGACGCATTGATCGAGGCGTTGGCCGATGCCCGCGACGGCAGCGAAATGAGCGAGCGTCTGTTCATGCGCATGCACCGCAGCGAGCGCAACATTGCGGTCATGTTCATGGTGGACATGAGCGGCTCAACCAAGGGCTGGATCAATGACGCGGAACGCGAATCCCTGATTTTGCTATGCGAAACGCTGGAACTGCTGGGCGACCGCTACGCCATCTATGGCTTTTCCGGAATCACCCGCAAACGCTGCGAAATATTCCGCGTCAAAAGTTTCGACGAACCCTATGGGGAAACGGTGCAACGGCGCATCGCAGGCATCTCCCCGCAGGAGTACACCCGCATGGGTGTCGCCATCCGTCACCTCTCCGCTATTCTCAATGAAGTCGACGCCCGCACCAAGCTGCTGATCACGCTCTCGGACGGCAAACCGGACGACTACCATGACGACTACCGCGGCCAATACGGCATCGAGGATACCCGCATGGCCCTGATCGAAGCCAAGCGCAGCGGCATCCATCCCTTCTGCATAACGATCGATACCGAAGGGCGTGACTACCTCCCCCACATGTATGGTGCCGTCAACTACACTGTTATTGCTGACGTGAAAGAACTGCCGCTTAAAGTGGCTGACATTTATCGGCGATTGACACGTTAAGCCTTTCGTATCAATTCATTTGACAGCGAATAAAAACTAGTGCAATATTTAGACATGTTCTAAATAAACCCCACCGATAAGGAGATTAATCATGGCCGTTCTCGTAGGTAAAGCCGCACCCGACTTCACCGCCGCTACCGTACTGGGCAACAACAGCATCGACGAAAATTTCAACCTCAAGGCGCACATCAAGAGCAAGTACGCGGTGATCTTCTTCTACCCGTTGGATTTCACCTTTGTCTGCCCGTCCGAGCTGATCGCGTTTGACCATCGCCTGAAAGAATTCAAAGACCGCAACGTGGAAGTGATCGGCGTGTCCATCGACTCCCATTTCACCCACCTGGCGTGGAAAAACACCGCCGTCAACAACGGTGGCATCGGCCAGGTTCAATACCCGCTGGTGGCTGACATCAAGCACGAAATCTGCAAGGCTTATGATGTTGAAGCCGAAGGCGGCGTAGCCTACCGCGGCTCCTTCCTGATCGACAAGACCGGTGTGGTACGCCACCAGGTCGTGAATGACCTGCCACTGGGCCGCAACATCGATGAAATGCTGCGCATGATCGATGCCCTGCAATTCACCGAACAGCATGGCGAAGTCTGCCCGGCAGGCTGGAGCAAAGGCAAGGCCGGCATGAAAGCCGATACCAAAGGCGTCGCCGATTACCTGGCCAAGCACGCTGGCGAACTGTAATCCAGCAAGCAAGCCAAAGTAGAAAATAGAAAAAGGGGGCAATGCCCCCTTTTTCTATTTGTTGTTCACTCTTTAAATTGGAAGAAAAACTGCGCTGGCCACACTCTGGATGGCGCGTACGATGGTGCGGTTGGTTTTTTCTGCGATGATTCTGGCCAGGGTATCCTGCTGCGCGATCAGCTTGCCGAATTCCCGCTCGAAGCTCATATTGCGGCTGGTTGCATCGTTTTCATTGCTGAGCAGAAACAACTCCCCCCGACTGTCGCGCGTGCCACTCAGCTTCCAGACCGCGATCTCGACATTACGCGCACTATTGTAGAGCTTCTGCGGATCGAGTTCGTCGAGGACATAAAGCTCGGCCTTGTCATTGTACGAGGCCATGATCATGGTCGCCAGGCCCGCGATAAAAGCCAGCACCCTATCCCCCTGATAATTTTCCTGGAAGGCAAGGTAAAAGCAC
>JAUYSN010000178.1 GCA_030696235.1 Sulfuricella sp.
TGCAGCCGCTGCGATTTTTGTCGCAGCCGCCGTAGCCTTCATCACTTCCAGTCGCGAACCCGCAGTGACGGCAGTGGACGATAAAAAATTGACTCCGCCCCAGACCACTTTGGCAACCGCCGTAAAACCGCCCCCCCCTGCGGCAACCGAAAGCAAAGGCCCCGATGGGCAGCCGCGCCTTGCCGCCCCCACCCCGGCCACCCTCGGTTTCGCGGTACTCCCCTGGGGAGAAATTTTCATCGACGGCAAAAGTCAGGGAGCCTCGCCGCCGCTCAGGGAGATCAGGCTATCCCCCGGCAAACACCAGATCAAGATCAAGAACACCGACTTCCCTCCCTATCTTCAGACCGTGGAGCTGGAGGCCGGGGCAAGCCAGAAAATCCGGCATAAATTCAAATAATTTAGGGTCATATTAATGATGCGCTTCCGTCTGCTTGTTCTGATATCCACCCTGTTCCTGCTGCTCGGCGCAGGCTGCTCTTCCGGGCCGGTCAGGGATGTCGGGCTCGACAAGCTCTCGCCGCGCAAGGCAGAGCAGGAGCTTTCGACCGGTATAAAAAACTACGAAGACGGCAACTACAAAACTGCGGCAAAAAGCCTGCAAAGCGCGCTGGAATCGGGCTTAACCTTCGACAGCGATACCGTGCGGGCGCATAAATACCTGGCATTCATTCACTGCCTGTCGAACCGTGAGAAGCAATGCCGCGATGAGTTCAGGAAGGCGTTGGAAAAGGATAACAAATTCGACCTGGAGCCGGCGGAGGCAGGACATCCCATCTGGGGCCCGGTATTCCGCGCGGTAAAGGCGGAACGCAGAAAATAGGTTATTCAACTATTTGAGTGGAGCGGAAACACCTTGCCGGCCGCTCGCTGGTATTGCAGCCTGCCTTTTCAGAGTGAACTCCAGCTTGATCCCGGCAATTTCGATAATGTCATGGTCTTCCAGCACATGGGGCTGGCCGCTGACAGCAACACCATTCAACAGGGGCGTTTGTGCGCCTTCCAGGTGGGTCAGGGTGTATCCTTTCCGATGACGCGTGATTACCGCCACCTGTATGCCGGGCTTGCCCAGCGTGGTCAGGGTTCGATCCAGATCCATTTCCTTGCCGGCACCAACCCCGCTTAGAATCTGGAGACCCGCCATCGGCAGATCTCCAGAGGGGGATATCCCAGCCAGTCTGCTGCCAGAATGAGTTTTTACCTGTGTGACAGAGGAAAAGCTCAGAGTCTGGAGCATCATGTCTTCATGGGTTGCCAAAGTGTCGTCGGCGCTCTGGATCAGGTTCTCGATGTGCCGCAGCTTTTCAGAGCGGCGACTGCCATCATCTTCCGGCTTGAGCTCGAGCGGTTCAAACACATATTTCAGCACATGTTTCGCCACTTTGATTTCGTCACCATCACGCAGCAGGCATTTCTTGATGCTTTTGCCGTTGACCTTGGTACCGTTGGTACTGTTCAGGTCTTCCAGAAAGGAGTCGTTACGGATCGTAATGACCATGGCATGACTGCCGCTCACTGCATTGTGAGCCAGCTGCAAATCGTTGTTGGGCTTGCGCCCGATCACGATGCGCTCACGATCGAGCCGCTGCTCCCCAACCAGTTCTCCATCGAAATAGACCCGCAATTTTGACATCTTGTGGCTCCGTCCAACCCGCTCACACAGGTTAGATTTAGTGTTTTCTCGGTAGAGCTATCATCCTGGAAAAAGCAGTTGTCCGCAGATTACACAGATTAACGCAGATAAATCATTGTGTTGCGAAAAACCTCCGGCTCACCCATTGGGGGAGACACGAAAAATCGATAACATTCTGAAAATCTGTGGAAATCTGCGTAATCTGCGGATTCAATCGCCGTTTTTAGGATCATGTCACTTAATTTTAGCCTCTGCAATATGCCACAGCATCCTCGAGTCGATCCACCGCCACCACCTCCATGCCGGCAATACGCTGCTTCGGATTGTTAGCCTTGGGGATGACCGCATGGGTGAAACCCAGCTTGGCTGCCTCTTTCAAGCGTTCCTGACCGCGCTGTACCGGGCGGACTTCGCCGGCCAGGCCGACTTCTCCGAACACCACCAGCTTGGCCGGCAGCGGTTTGTTGCGAAGGGATGAAACGATCGCCAGAAGCACCGCCAAGTCGGCCGCCGGTTCGGTAATCTTGACTCCGCCCACGGCATTGACGAACACATCCTGATCGAAGCAGGCGATGCCGGCATGGCGGTGCAACACTGCCAGCAGCATCGCCAACCGGTTCTGCTCCAGGCCCACGGACAATCTTCTCGGATTGGGTGCATGCGCCTCGTCCACCAGGGCCTGTACTTCCACCAGCAGCGGCCGCGTACCTTCCTGGGTCACCATCACGCACGAGCCCGCCACTTCCTGGCCATGGTGCGACAGGAACAGCGCCGAGGGATTGCTCACCTCGCGCAGCCCCTTCTCGGTCATGGCGAATACGCCCAGCTCGTTGACCGCGCCGAAGCGGTTCTTGAAGGCGCGGATCAGGCGAAAACTGGAATTGCTGTCGCCCTCGAAATACAG
>JAUYSN010000179.1 GCA_030696235.1 Sulfuricella sp.
ATCCATTCTTGCGGGCACGGCAGATGGCGGCGCTTTCCATCACCAGCGCCTCGGTGCGGCCGAAGATCGCGCTTTGGCGCGCCTGATCATCCACGTCGCGGTGGCCATCTTCCAGCAGGCGCGCTACCGCTGCGGAGGAAAAATGGGGCAGCCCGAGCTGGCGGCAGGCGTGAGCGACGAAAATCGACGAAGCACGGCGAGTTTCGGCGCTGGATGAAAAGCTTTCGGCAAAATCCACCTTCACCCGGAAGTGGCGTGCGAATTCCGGATCTGCCTCCTGCAGCTCGTAATACTGCTCGCGTGAGCCGATCAAAACGATTTTCACCTCGACATCCACCGCCTCAGGCTCGAGAGAAACCGCCGCGATCGGCGTGAAAGCCGTGCCCGGCTCCTCGATCTGCAGCCTGCCGCTGCGCAAGAAGCGCCGGAGCTTTTCCCACACCAGCGCATCGGCCAGCAAATCCCGCAGATGCAGCATGAGGAACCCGCCGTGCGCCCGCAGCAGGCTGCCGGCGCGGATGCGGGTAAAATCCGTCACCAGCACGTCGTTCACCGACTGATACTCGATGCTGCCGAACAGCGAACGGAACAGCGGATTGTCCTCGACAATCACCGGCGCGCCCGATAGGCCATCATTGTCCACCACCAGGTTGACCCGGTAGCGAGACAGCGCCCTTTCCAGACTCTCCTGACGGCTTTCCTCATCGTCATCGGCAGCCTGGAACAGCGCCAGGTTGTCGAGCACGTCATGGGCCATGTCGTCCAGCCAGGCATTCAGCTTGGCAGCATCCTTGATCTGCTTCTTCAGCCCGGCGCGGATCTCCTGCAACCCGTGATCCAGCAGCGGCTTCACCACCTGGCGGCGCAGCGCCGCCAGCGCCTCGTTCATCACCCGTTCCAGCGGCCTGGTTTTCTCGAAATAAAGGGTGATCGCGGCACGCAGTTCCTGCTCGGCCTGCTCGACCGCCGCCCGGCGATCCTTCGGCAAAGAAAGCACTTCGTCCTCGACCAGCGGCTGCCCCGTCTCGCCCAGCAAGGTGAACACCATCCGCCCGTCCTCACGGTGGATGCTGAAATTGCGCGCTTCTGCAAAGGCGGAGAGTTCGGCATAAGCCTTGGCTTCCTCATCCTTGTAGGCTTTTTCGATATGCGCGCTTTCGGTCTTGAAATCCTGCCCCGTTAGCTGCTGCGGGATTTCCGTCACCAGGGATTTCGCCATCTGCTGCAGGAGTTGGCGCAGCAGGCGCCCCTGCCCGGCCGGCAGGCGCAGCGCCATCGGCCTTTCCGGGGTATCGAAGTTGTGCAGGTAGCACAGGTCGGGTGGCGCCAGTCGCTCGGCGGCAACCGCCTGCATCGCCTGCCTGAGCAGGGAAGTGCGTCCGCTGCCGATCTCGCCCAGAACGAACAGGTTGTAGTCCGGCTGACCCATCCCCAAGCCGAAGCGGGTAGCCGTTTCTGCGCGTTCCTGGCCGATCCAGGGCAAAGGCAGGTTGAGGAGCTCGGAAGTATCGGAGAAACCCAGTGAATCGGGGGCTATGGTCAGGCGAAGATCGGTGGGCGTCAGGTTTGAGATTGGCATTTTTTAACCACAGAGACACAGAGGCACAGGAAAGTCTTGCATTCTGACCCGAATTGCTCGCAACGGCGCAATCATCAGGAATTTTCCTTGGTTTTCTCTGTGTCTCTGTGCCTCTGTGGTGAAGAATTTATTATTTGTTTCCACTAAGTGCGCACTGATTCGGCTCGCCGACCTGCAACGGCAAATCGCCGCTCCTCACGCCGATGCTACCGACGGCATGCACCGCCGCCACATAATGCTTGTCCTCGTACAGCCTGACCCAACTTTCCGGGTGCAGCCGGCCGTGCATGCGGATCAGGCGCGCCATACCCGGCGCCGGCATTTCCCATTTCAGACCTGCCAGCAGCGCATCGGCGCTGTCCGGCTTGTTGCACACCAGAACCATGTCGCAGCCCGCCTGCAGGGCGGCCTCGGCGCGCTGCACCACGCCGCCCGCCACGCTGGCGCCTTCCATGGAAAGATCGTCGCTGAAAATCACGCCGTCGAAGCCTAACTCCTTGCGTAGGATATCCTTCAGCCAGATGCTGGAGAACCCTGCCGGCAACTTGTCCACCTTGGGATAAATTACGTGCGCCGGCATCATCCCGGCCAGGCCGAAATCGATCATCTGCTTGAACGGGACCAGGTCATCCATCTCGATGTCGGCATAGTCGCGCTCGTCCACCGGGATTTCCAGGTGGGAATCGGCACGCACGAAACCATGGCCGGGAAAATGCTTGCCCACCGCGGCCATGCCACCCTGCTTCAGGCCCAGCATCAGGCTGTGCGCAAGAACGGCGATGGCCTGCGGGTCACGGTGGAAGGCGCGGTCGCCGATCACCCCGCTTTGCCCGAAATCGATGTCCAGCACCGGGGTGAAGCTGAAATCCACGCCGCTGGCGCGCAGCTCCGCCGCCAGCACCCAACCGGTCTGGTGCGCCAAGGTCTTGGCGCGGTTCGGATGTTCGTCCCAGATATGCCCCAGCTCGCGCATCGGCGGCAGGCGGGTGAAGCCATCACGGAAACGCTGCACCCGACCCCCTTCATGGTCCACGGCAATCAGCAGATGCGGGTTGCGCAAGGCGTGAATTTCGGCGGTCAGCCGGGAAAGCTGCGCCTGCGAGGTGTAATTCCTGCCGAACAGGATCACCCCGCCGACCAGTGGGTGTTTCAGTCTTTTCCTGTCCTCGTCGGTCAATTCGGTGCCGAGAACATCGAGCATTACCGGGCCAAGAGTCATTTTGTTTTTATCCTCAAAAGCTTTTTACCACAGAGGCACAGAGAGAAAACCAACAATCAATCCTTATAATCTTGTACCCAGTGCGTGCAATGAAAAGCAAGTGATGCCACGACATGGCTTGCCTTATGTATTAAAAAAATTTTGAATTTCTCTGTGCCTCTGTGTCTCTGTGGTTAATAAACAGCCGTTCCTGGTCATTGTTCCAGCACCGAGAAAGCCACCACCATCTCCACCTCGTCACTGATCGACAGGTGGTGGCCACGAATATTGCGCTGTGCCAGAGCTTGCGCCAGCTCAGGCTCCAGCCCGAAAACCGGTCGGCCGAGAGCGTCGTGCGTCACGTTGATGTTGTGCCAGGTGGCCGGATGGCGCATCCCCGTGCCAAGCGCCTTGACGAAGGCCTCCTTGGCAGCAAAGCGTTTGGCGAGAAAGCGGGCGCGATGGGCGCTGGTCGCAAAATCATCCCATGCCGCCGCCGCCAGAATACGCCGCGCAAACCGGTCGCCGAAACGGTTCAGCGCTTCCTGGATACGCCCTACCGCAACAATGTCGGTACCAATCCCGTAAATCATCTGGAACCTGTCGGACTTATGGGAATCGGAGCGAGAATTCGGCTGGGCGAGGACAGATTTTGTCGGTTTTGCAGGTCAATAGTCGTTCTATTGACCAAAAAAGCGGCGAAATATGGACCGCTCAGGCGGATTCGCAGCCGATTCATCATGAGTCCGACAGGTTCCCAGCCACTGCCACCATCAGCGCCTTCATTTCCGCCACCGCCCGCTCCCAGCCCACGAACAATGCCTGCGCCACGATGGCATGACCGATGTTGAGCTCGTAAACGCCGGGGATAGCGGCGATTTTCTGTACATTGTGGTAGTGCAGGCCGTGGCCCGCATTCATCCGCAGTCCGAGCTTAATGCCATATTCAACCGCCGTGCGGATGCGCGCGAGTTCCATCTCCTGTGCCGCCTCTGTTTCGGCATCGGCAAAGTGGCCGGTATGAATTTCCACCACCGGCGCACCCGCTTCCCTGGCCGCATCGAGCTGCGCCTTTTCCGGCGCAACGAACAGCGAAACGCGAATACCGGCATCGCCCAGCGCAGCGCAGGCCTGCTTGATACGCTCGAAATGGGCGACCACGTCGAGCCCACCTTCGGTGGTCCGCTCCTCGCGCTTCTCCGGCACCAGACAGACATCCTGCGGTTTCAAACGCAGAGCGATTCCCACCATCTCGTCCGTCACCGCCATTTCCAGATTCATTCGCGTCTGCAAGGCTGCGCGCAGGATTTCCACGTCCTCGTCCTGGATGTGGCGGCGGTCTTCGCGCAAGTGCAGGGTAATTGAATCCGCACCGGCCGATTCCGCCATCAGCGCCGCCTGGATCGGGCTGGGATAGCGTGTTCCGCGCGCCTGCCGAAGCGTGGCGACGTGGTCGATGTTGACCCCCAAATGAATCATAGTTCCAGTAAGTCCTTTAATATCTGGCGGGTATGCAAGGTACCCTCGCCGAGATAATGATTGATCAGCGCCCGCATCAACGCCTTGCTTTGCTGCAGGGTGACCGGGTCGCCGTAATCGTCGGCGGCCATGTCCAGCAGCGTCTTCCCCCGCAATTCTACACCGTTTTGGCCGGTTTTTTGCCGCACCGGGCCGCGCTCGAAAACGTAGCGGTAATGCACCTCCGGCTCGATTGCCGCCCCGGAATCAGCATCATGGCCGAGCGTCAGGGCGTAACCCAGTTCCTTCAGCAGATTCATTTCGAAGCGCCGCAGCACGGCGGCATAATCCGTGCGCCGCGCGAGCTCCCGCAAGGTTTCCTGGTAATAAAGGAACAGCTGCTCGTGCGGGTCGTCGCGGTGCAGCAGCTTGAGCAGCAGCTCGTTCAGGTAAAAACCGCAGATCAGCGCCGTGCCCTGCAACAGCGGCTGCCCGCCCTGCCATTCGGCGCTGTGCAGGGTGCGCAGCTCGGCCTTGCCGAACCAGCTCAATGAAAGCGGCTGGAAAGAAAGCAACAGTCCGCGCACGGCAGATTTCGGCCGGCGCGCCCCGCGCGCCATCAGCGGCAGACGACCGAAATCGCGGCTGAAAACCTCGACGATCAGGCTGGTTTCGCGATAGGGATAGGTATGCAGGACGTACGCGGGTTGATCTCCCTGCCTGGCATTATGTTCTCGTGCCATACCCTCAAATAATAGCTAACAAATCAACAGGATTATTTTTTAACAACGCGAATTATACGGCGTAGGATGCATGACTATCCATTATTTTCGGCCTCCTTTATCAAAGCAGTCTGGCTTTGAAGGAGATTTGAAACATGGAAAGAAGAGTCGCGAAGCCACAGATTTCCCCGCAAGGCAAAATATTGCTTCACGGAAAATAGTTATCTACTCTCCTGGAGATGGTAAAATTTCATATTTAGGCTAATCATACAGCGGCATCATGCGCTTAAAAGCCAGTTATAACTATTGACGTTAGTCCGAGGGTAGCAATGAAATGTGTGGATGATTTCCGCCTGCAATTCGGCAAGCAGGAACTGGTGCCGATCATTATTGGCGGGATGGGTGTGGATATCTCGACGGCCGAGCTCGCGCTCGAGGCGGCGCGTTTGGGCGGGATCGGCCACATTTCCGACGCCATGCTGCCGACCGTGACCGACCGCCGCTACGAAACGCACTTCATCAAAGAAAAACTCAAGCAGTACAAATACAACATCGACAATTCCGACAAGTCGGCGGTGAAGTTCGACCTCGGCCAGATTGCCGAGGCCACCCGCCTGCACGTGAGCAAGACCATGGAAGCCAAGCGCGGTGAAGGCATGATCTTCATCAACTGCATGGAAAAACTCACCATGAACGCGCCGCGCGAAACGCTGCGCGTGCGCCTGCGCACGGCGCTGGATGCCGGGATTGACGGCATCACGCTGAGCGCAGGGCTGCACCTCGGTTCGTTTGCGCTGATGGAGGATCATCCCCGCTTTCGCGATGCCAGGCTCGGCATCATTGTCTCCTCGCTGCGGGCGCTGCAGCTATTCCTGCGCAAAACCGCCAAACTCAATCGACTGCCGGATTTCATCGTGGTCGAAGGGCCTCTGGCCGGCGGACACCTCGGCTTCGACATGGATTGGGCGAAATACGATCTGCACACCATCATGGCTGAAATTTTGCAGTATTTGCAAAATGAGAAATTGAATATTCCGCTGATTGCGGCTGGGGGAATTTTCACCGGCAGCGATGCCGTGTCCTTCCTCGAAAACGGCGCAGCGGCGGTGCAGGTGGCAACACGCTTTACCGCGGTGCACGAGTGCGGCCTGCCGGAGAAGGTGATGCAGGAGTACATCAAAGCCACCGAGAACGACATCGAGGTCAACACCATTTCACCCACGGGCTATCCGATGCGTATGCTCAAGAACAGCCCGGCGATCGGCTCAGGCATCCGTCCTGGCTGCGAATCTTACGGTTACCTGCTGGATGGCTCCGGGAATTGCGCCTACATCGAAGCCTACAATCACGAAGTGGCCCTCCACCCGAAAGCCAAGAAAATCTCGGTGAAGGACAAGACCTGCCTTTGCACCCACATGCGCAACTTCAATTGCTGGACCTGCGGCCATTACACCTATCGGCTCAAGGACACCACACGACGCCTGCCGGACGGCAGTTACCAGATACTCAGCGCGGAGCACGTGTTCCGTGACTATCAGTTCAGCGTCGACCAGAAGATCGCATTGCCGGATTAAAAAGGCTCTAGTATCGGTAAGTAATGGCAGTCTCACGTAGTGAGCCACCCCCTGTCGCATACTTGCTTCATGGCGCATGTGCGCCGATGCCAGGAGAGCGAGATGAGACAGCGAGAATTGGTAGTCTTGATGAATGGGTTGGGTAAATTGACGCGGACGCAGCGACAAATGGTCGTGGCGGAATTGACGGCGGGCGAGCACAAAGCGGCATCGATCGAAGTGATCGAGGGCGGCGCAAGTGACCATCTGTGCTGTCCGCACTGTGCCGCTGAGCGGGTCATCAAGTACGGTTCGGTCGACGGTCTCCAACGGTACAAGTGCCAAGACTGTCGCAAGTCCTTCAATGCACTTACCGGCACGCCACTGGCGAGGTTGAGGATGAAGGGCAAGTGGCTGGAACAAGCGGCCGTCTTGCGTGATGGGCTGTCTCTGACCAAGGCCATGGAGCGTCTCAACGTCTCCCGTCCGACGGCGTTTCGCTGGCGCCACCGGTTCCTCACGCTGCCAAAGACCGTTCAGGCTCAAGCACTGACCGGCATCGCGGAAGGCGACGAAACCTTCTTCCTGCACTCCAGCAAGGGCCAGCGGCAGGGGCTTGGCCGGACGCCGCGCAAACGGGGCGGCAAGGCTGAGAAGCGCGGCACCTGGAAAGAGCAAGTTCCGGTTCTTGTGGCGCGGGATCGCTCCGGAAACACCGCCGACTTCATCCTTGACTCCGATGACGCTGACCATATTGTTGACGCCCTCAAGCCGATTCTCGCCACGGACGCCATCTTTTGTTCTGACGGCAGTAAGGCCATGGCGGCTGCGGCCAGAAAGATGAAAGTCGCCCATCGCCCCGTCAATCTGTCGGCCGGCATCCGCGTCATTGGCGGTGTCTACCACGTCCAGAACGTCAATGCCTACGACTCTCGACTCAAGGACTGGCTGCGTCGCTTTAAGGGCGTGGCCACGCGTTACCTGGACAGCTACCTCGGCTGGTATCGCGCCATCGACCGGACGCCCGGCGGATCGCTTAATCCCGCGTCCTTGCTGGCGATGGCGGTTAGGGTATGAGAGGGACATTACTTACCGTTACTAGAGCCATTAAAAAACCATGAAAAGAACTGATTTGGAAAAAAATATCGGCTTGAAAATAAAGAGCCAAATTAACCGCCCCGGCTCAACTGGACGCATCGGCCAAGAGACTGCCGTTGCCGTAGACCGGCGCGAACAACGCAAACTCGATCAGGCGCTCGGCCTGGTGCCGTTTGCAGTCAAACTGAACGGCGATCTGGTGAAGCAGATCCAGTCACTGGCGCAAGAACGTCAGATAGGACTGAACGAAATGGTAGCGGAGTTACTGCAAAAAGGCTTGAACAGCTGAGCGAATTTAGCTGTGCAAAGATAGTCAATCCGACGCTTTCATTAAAGACAAAGGGGCCAAGTCCTGCATTATGAAAATGCAGGACTTGGCCCCTTTGTCTTTTAATTAATCAGCGATGGCGTCCACCGGAACGGTGCAGCGGGGGTGTCCGTGGTGTAGCCACATTGCCATTTGCCTCTCTGGTCGGCGCCGCTCCCCGGCCCTGTGACGGCGCCCTGGGCGCGGAAGAACGGCCTCTCGGCTGACCACGACCGCCCGGTGTTGACCCGCGTCCATTCTGGATCGGCTCGGGCTTGGCGTTCCGGTCCGGCTCGAAGCCCGGCACCACTTCCTCGGGCAATTCCCGCTTCAGCAGTCTTTCGATATCCGCCAGCAGCTTGTATTCATCGACGCACACCAGCGACACGGCTTCACCCGACGCGCCCGCGCGACCGGTGCGGCCAATGCGGTGAACGTAATCCTCCGGCACGTTGGGCAACTCGAAGTTGACCACATGCGGCAAGTCAACGACATCGATACCGCGGGCGGCGATGTCGGTCGCCACCAGCACCCTCAGGCTGCCGTCCTTGAACTCGCTCAATGCGCGCGTCCGCGCCGACTGGCTCTTGTTGCCGTGGATCGCCAGCGCCGGGATGCCGCCTTTGACCAGATGTTCGGCCAACTGGTTGGCGCCGTGCTTGGTGCGGGTGAACACCAGCACCTGCGACCAGTCATGCTGCTTGATGAGTTGGGAGAGCAAGGCGCGTTTCTTGTCGCGGTCCACCGGGTAAACCTTGTGCGACACATTGTCGGCAGTGGCGTTGCGGCGCGCCACCTCGATCATCGCGGGCTTGTTCAGCAAGCCGTCGGCCAGCGCCTTGATCTCGTCGGAGAAGGTGGCGGAAAACAGCAGGTTCTGCCGATGTTTGGGCAACAGCGCGAGGATTTTCTTGATGTCGCGGATAAAACCCATGTCCAGCATGCGGTCGGCTTCGTCCAGCACCAGGATTTCGACGTGTGACAGGTCGACGGTTTTCTGCTGTACGTGGTCGAGCAATCGCCCTGGCGTGGCTACCAGGATATCCACGCGACTCCTGAGTTTCGTGATTTGCGGGTTGATGTTGACCCCGCCGATCATCGTCATGGAATTCAGTTTCAGGTGCTTGCCGTAGTCGCGCACGCTCTCCTCCACCTGTGCCGCGAGTTCGCGGGTAGGAATGAGGATCAGCGCCCGAATCGGCGGACGCCCGCTGGATGGGCCTTTGACGCTGCTGTCGGAAAGCCGGTGCAGGATAGGCAGAACGAAACCGGCGGTCTTGCCGGTGCCGGTCTGCGCGCCGGCAAGCAGGTCGCCGCCCGACATCACGGCGGGAATCGCCTGCATCTGGATAGGGGTGGGAACGGTATAGCCGCGTTCAGTGACGGCACGAACAATTTCATCGGACAGGCCGAGGGAAGCAAAGGACATGGTGACTCCAGGAATAACATCGGCCTGTCGCCGTTTATCGGCGCCAGTCTTAGACAGATGAGGGGGTTTAATTCAGCCCGAATGGGCAGCGGCGCGATGACTGGGTGCGTAAGCCGCAGGCGCGCATTATAGCAGAGTGGAAGGCAGTTGCGCCGTTTAGCTGTGAGGACAGGAGAGAGACTACTCGTAGCCCAGGCTTTTCACCGCCCGTTCGTCGTCGGCCCAACCGCTTTTCACCTTGACCCACACCTCAAGGTAAACCTTGAGGCCGAACAGTTCTTCCATGTCCTTGCGGGCCTGGGTGCCGATTTCCTTGAGTTTTTCGCCTTTCTTTCCGATCAGGATCGGCTTCTGGCTATCCCTGTCAACGATGATGGCAGCGTAGACGCGGCGTAGATCGCCGACGGTTTCGAACTTCTCGATCTCGACGCTGATGGAATAGGGAATCTCGTCGCCCAGAAGGCGGAAAACTTTTTCGCGCACGATTTCGGCGGCGAGAAAACGCTCGCTG
>JAUYSN010000186.1 GCA_030696235.1 Sulfuricella sp.
AAAAGCCTCGGCCATATTCTCAAAACCATGAGCCATTGCGGGCTGGGCAGCAGCGCCGCCAACCCGGTGCTGGATACACAGGAAAAGTTCCCCGACGTCTACGAGCGCAAACTGAAGGCGCTTGCCTTCGAGCCGGCTTTCGACCTCGACGGCGCGCTGGAAACCGCGCGCAAGATTACCGGCCGCGACGATGATTGGGCGCACCTATGAGCAAGACCATCACCATCGACGGCCTAAACGTGCCGTTCCAGGAAGGCCAGACCATCATGGATGCGGCGCTGGCGGCCGGCGTCTACATTCCGCACCTGTGCCATAACCCGGAATTCAAGCCCCACGGCAGCTGCAAGCTGTGCACCGTCAACGTCAACGGGCGCAATGTCGCATCCTGCACCATGCCCGCGGTGGAAGGCCAGCAGGTGCTGAGCGACATCGCGGAACTCAACGCGGAACGGCTTGCCCTGACGCAAATGCTGTTCGTCGAGGGCAATCATCTCTGTCCGGCATGCGAGAAAAGCGGCAACTGCCAGCTCCAGGCCGTAGCCTACTATCTCGGCATGATGAGCCCGCACTACAACCACTTCTATCCGCAGCGCGAGGCGGACGCTTCCCATCCCGACGTGATGCTCGACCGCAACCGCTGCATCTATTGCGAACTTTGCGTGCGTGCCAGCCGCGAGGTGGACGGCAAGAACGTGTTTGGCCTTTCCGGGCGCGGAATTAAAACCATCCTGGCCGTCAATTCGGTGAGCGGCCTGCTGGGCGATACCGATCTCGCCGTCACCGACAAGGCCGTCCAGGTATGCCCGACCGGGGCGATCCTGGTGAAGCGGCAGGGCTACGCCGTGCCGATCGGCCAGCGCGTTTTCGACCACCTTACCATCAAGGACGTGCAGACCGGAGGCAGCCATGAGTGAGCAAAAAGTTCGCATCGCCACCTGCTCCCTGGCGGGCTGCTTTGGCTGCCACATGTCGTTCCTCGACATCGACGAGCGCCTGTTCGGCCTGATCGAGCTGGTCGAGTTCGACCGCACTCCGCTTACCGACATCAAGCACTGCGGGCCGTGCGACATCGGCCTCGTCGAAGGGGGCGTGTGCAATGCCGAAAACGTCCACGTGCTCAAGGAGTTCCGCAAGAACTGCAAGGTGCTGGTGGCGATCGGCGCATGCGCCATCAACGGCGGCGTTCCCGCGATGCGCAACAATATCGACCTGTGGGACTGCTTCCAGGAAGTGTACTGCTACGAGGGCGGGCTGGAGTGCGGCCAGATACCCAACGACCCCGAACTGCCCCTGCCTTTCGACAAGGTGCACCCGGTCTACGAGGTGGTGAAGGTGGACTACTTCCTGCCCGGCTGCCCACCGTCGGGCGACGCGATCTGGAAGTTCCTGACCGACCTGCTGAACGGACGGGAGCCGAAACTGGATTATGAGATGCTGCA
>JAUYSN010000191.1 GCA_030696235.1 Sulfuricella sp.
ACGTGATCGCCGCCAAGGCAGTCGCGTTCAAGGAGGCGGCGACGAAAGAATTCAAGCAGTACCAGGAGCAGGTGATCGAAAACGCCATCGTGATGGCCAAGGTGCTGCAGGAGCGCGGTTTGCGCATCGTTTCCGGGCGCACCGAGTCGCATCTGTTCCTGGTTGATCTGCGCGCCAAGAACCTTACCGGCAAGGAAGCCGAAGCGGCGCTGGGACTCGCCCACATCACCGTCAACAAGAACTCCATTCCGAACGACCCGCAGAAGCCCTTCGTCACCAGCGGCATCCGCATCGGCACGCCGGCGATGACCACGCGCGGCTTCAGGGAGATCGAAGCGGAACACCTCGCCAACCTGATCGCCGACGTGCTCGATGCACCCGCCGACGAGGCTGTCATCAGCCGCGTGGCGAACGAGGCCAAGGCGATGTGCGCGAAGTTTCCCGTTTATGGCTAAACCAATGGCAAGTAGCGAGTGGCAAGTAGCCAGGGTGTGCGCGCTCCACGCGCATCAAGGCGTTCGCCACTCGCCACTCGCCACTTGCCACTTGCCATCATGAAATGCCCTTTTTGTGGTGCCATCGACACCCAGGTGATTGATTCCCGCGTCAACGAGGAAGGGGACAGCATACGTCGTCGCCGTCGCTGCCCGTCCTGCGACAAGCGTTTCACCACCTACGAAACGGCCGAGCTGCGCATGCCGCAGGTGGTCAAGCAGAACGGTACCCGCGAGGAATTTGACCGCGCCAAGGTGCGCATCAGCTTCATGCGCGCCCTGCACAAGCGCCCGGTGCCGACCGAATTCGTGGACCAGGCGATCGAGCGTATCGCGCAAAAGGTGTTGAGTCTGGGTGACCGTGAGGTGCCGTCCCGCCAGGTTGGCGAAATGGTGATGCACGAGCTGTACAAGCTCGACAAGGTGGCCTATATCCGCTTCGCCTCGGTCTATCGCAGCTTCCAGGATGTGGATGACTTCCGCGACGTAATCCGGGATCTGGATAAGTAGGCCTTGATGTTTTCCGCTGTTGATCATGAATACATGGCTCAGGCGCTACGCCTGGCCGAGAAGGGGTTGTACACTACCACGCCAAATCCGCGCGTCGGTTGCGTGATCGTACGCGACGGCAAGGTGGCGGGTTCCGGCTGGCATGAGCGTGCCGGCGAGCCCCATGCCGAGATTCATGCCCTCACACAGGCAGGCAAGTTGGCGCAGGGCGCAACGGTCTATGTCACGCTCGAGCCATGCAGCCATCATGGACGCACGCCGCCGTGTGCCGAGGCCCTGGTCAAGGCGGGTGTGGGCCGCGTAGTGGTGGCGATGGTCGATCCTAATCCGCAGGTGGCGGGAGAGGGTTTGGCGCAACTGCAACAGGCCGGCATCCAGACCGATATCGGCCTGCTGGAGAAAGAGGCGCGCGATCTCAACATCGGTTTCGTTTCCCGCATGACCTGCGGGCGGCCATGGTTGCGGCTGAAAATCGCCGCCAGCCTGGATGGCAAGACCGCGCTCAACAATGGTGTCAGCCAATGGATTACCGGCGCGGCTGCGCGGCGTGATGCGCACCGGTTGCGCGCCCGTTCCTGCGCGGTGCTGACCGGCATCGGCACGGTGCTGGCGGACGACCCGATGCTCAACGTGCGCGAGGTGGAAACCACGCGCCAGCCGCTCAGAGTGGTGGTGGATAGTGGATTGAGGATGCCGCCCACGGCGAAAATGCTGCTGGCGGAGGAACTTCTGGTGGTGACGGCGAGTAGCGACCCGGCCAAGGCCGGACGCTTGCGCGAGGCGGGTGCTGAAGTGCTGGTGCTGCCGCCGCTGGACGGCCGGGTCGATCTCGCGCGGATGCTGGACGAACTGGGCAAGCGCGGCATCAACGAAATTACGGTGGAAGCCGGGCGCGGTCTGAACGGAGCGCTGGTGCGGCAGGGCCTGGTGGATGAATTCGTGATTTATTTCGCGCCGCTGCTGCTGGGCGACCGGGCTCGTGGCATGTTCGATCTGCCGGAATTGATAGCGATGGGCGAGCGGCGCGAGCTGCGTCTCATCGATGTGGCGATGGTGGGCAGGGATGTGCGGATGCGCGCTGTGCCCGCAGATGCGAAGAAATAGGAAAAATTTGACGATGTTTACCGGAATTATCGAGGCGGTGGGCCAGATCAAGCGGGTTGAGCAACGCGACAAGGGCGTGCGCCTGACCATCGCATCGGAGCGGCTGGATTTCAGCGATGTTGCGGTCGGCGACAGTATCACCGCCAACGGCGTGTGCCTCACCGTGACCTCACTGGCCGGCAACGCCTACACCGTGGACGTTTCTCAGGAAAGCCTGAACTGCACCGTGGGCTTGAGCGAACTTGGCGAGGTCAACCTGGAAAAGGCGATGCGCCTGTCAGACCGGCTTGGCGGACACCTCGTCAGCGGTCATGTGGACGGTGTCGGTGAGGTGGTGAAATTCGAACCGGTCGGGGAGAGTTACCTACTGCAGATTCGCGCCCCCAAGGAACTGGCGCGCTACATCGCGGCCAAGGGCTCGATCACGATCAATGGCGTCAGCCTGACCGTAAATGAAATTCGCGATGGGATATTCAGCATCAATCTTATCCCTCATACCGTGGAAGTGACTACCCTCAAGCATCTTCAACAGGGTGCCAGGGTCAACCTGGAAGTGGACATGCTGGCGCGCTATGTGGATCGCCTGCTGCACCCGGATAACTAAGGAAAAATGCATGACAATTAGCTCAACCCAGGAAATTATCGCCGACTTCAAGGCCGGTAAAATGGTCATCCTGGTGGATGAAGAAGACCGCGAGAACGAGGGCGACCTGGTGCTGGCGGCGGAATTCGTTACGCCCGAAGCGATCAACTTCATGGCCAAATATGGCCGCGGCCTGGTCTGCCTGACGCTGACCGAGGAGCGCTGCCGCCTGCTCGACCTGCCCTTGATGGTGTCGACCAACAAGCTGGCTCTGGGCACCAACTTCACCGTTTCGATCGAGGCGGCGGAAGGGGTTACCACCGGCATCTCCGCTGCCGACCGCGCCAAGACCATCCTGGCAGCGGTGAAGAAGGACGCCAAAGCGTCCGACATCGTCCAGCCTGGCCATATCTTCCCGCTCAAGGCGCAGAAGGGCGGCGTGCTGGTGCGCGCCGGTCATACCGAGGCGGGTTGCGACCTGGCCGGCTTGGCGGGACTGGAGCCAGCGGCCGTGATCTGCGAAATCCTCAAGGAAGATGGCGAGATGGCGCGTTTGCCAGACTTGCTCGAATATGCCAAACATCACAACCTCAAGATCGGCACCATCGCGGACCTGATCCACTATCGCAGCCAGACCGAGAGTCTGGTGGAGCGGGTTTTCGAACGCAAGGTGGAAACCTGCTACGGCGAATTCAAGCTTATCGCCTATCTGGACAAGACCGCCAACGAGGCCCATCTTGCCCTGGTGAAGGGAGAAATCAAACCCGGCGAGGAAATCCTGGTGCGGGTGCACGAGCCCTTGTCGACGCTGGATTTTCTCGATGTGGCCAGCCTCGAACACACCTTCAGCGTGCATGAGGCGATGAAGGCTGTTGCCGAAGCCGGCAGCGGAGTGATTGTGCTGCTGCGTCGCCCGGAAACTTCCGCGGATCTGCTCGAGCGCATCCAGCGCACCCAGCCGAAGGCGCCCGCCAAGGTCGATTTGCGCAATTACGGCATCGGCGCGCAGATCCTGCGCGATCTCAATGTCACCAAGATGCGCCTGCTGGCCACGCCGCGCAAGATGCCGAGCATGACCGGCTTCGACCTGGAAGTGACGGGCTACGTCGCACCAAAGAAATAAATCCTGGAGGAATGAACATGGAAAAGTGTGACAACTACGTGGAAATCGAGAAAAATTTGTCGGGTGAAGGGCTGCGTATCGGCATCGTGATGAGCCGCTTCAACATCGACGTGTGCGAGGGGCTGCTGTCCGCCTGCGCCTGCACCCTGCGTAAACATGGCGTGGTTGATGGCGACATTACGCTGGCGAGCGTGCCGGGTGCGCTGGAAATTCCCACGGTGCTGCAGAAAATGGCGAAGAGCGGCAAGTTCGACGCGCTGATTGCGCTCGGCGCGGTCATCCGCGGCGAGACTTACCATTTCGAACTGGTCGCCAACGAGTCCGGCAACGGCGTGACCCGCGTTGCGCTGGATAGCGGCATGCCAATCGCCAACGCCATCCTCACCACCGAAGATGACGACCAGGCACTGGCGCGGATGTCCGAAAAAGGGACGGATGCGGCCCTGGTCGCAATCGAGATGGCCAACCTGCTGAAGCGGCTATGAGCAGCGAAAAAAGAGCCGACAAGGCGCCGAAAAAAAGCCGGCGCAAGGCGCGGGAATTCGGGGTGCAGGGCCTGTACCAGTGGAAGTTGACGGGTGGAGATGCCAATACCATCCTGAGCCAGCTGCGTGAGGAAAAGGAATACCCGAAGATCGACGAAGAACATCTTGCGGTCCTGGTGCACGGGGTAATCGGTCAGGCGCAGGAACTGGATGTGCTGATCGCGCCCTACCTCGATCGGCCGGCCGGAGATCTGAGTCCGGTGGAACATGCCATCCTGTTGCTGGCCACCTACGAAATGAAGCATCACCCGGAAATTCCCTACCGCGTCATCATCAACGAGGCGGTCGAACTGGCCAAAACCTACGGCGGCACGGATGGCCACAAGTTCGTCAACGGCGTGCTGGACAAGCTTGCGGCTCAGGTGCGGGCGGTGGAGGTCAAGGGCGGACGGTGAGGCGTGAATTATGTAGGTTGGCGGTGAGCGCAGCGAACCCCAACGCACCACCACCGGGAATATCCACCGTATCGCGATTTCGGCACGGGAGTGTTGGGGTTCACGTTGTTCACCCCAACCTACGCAACTTCGCTTACCTTTGCGTCCTTCGCGGTTAAAAAGTTTTCCTGGGGAATGCTGTGCCATCCGAATTCGACCTGATCCGCCGTTTTTTCACCCGCGAAACGCCCAGTGCCATACTTGGTGTAGGGGATGATGCGGCGTTGTTGGCGCCCACTCCCGGCATGCAGCTGGCGGTGTCCACCGACATGCTGGTGGAAGGACAGCATTTCGCCCCTCAGGATGGGCCCGGAACGGTCGGCCACAAATCCCTGGCGGTGAATCTGTCCGACATGGCGGCCATGGGGGCTACGCCGCGCTGGGCGACATTGGCGCTCTCCTTGCCGGGGGCTGACGAAATCTGGCTGCGCGGTTTTGCCGGCGGTTTTTTCAGTCTGGCGCAAAAATTCGGCGTGGAGCTGGTGGGCGGCGACACCACGCGCGGGCCGCTTAACATCTGCGTGCAGATCATCGGTGAAGTGCCGCCGGGACAGGCGTTGCGCCGGGATGGTGCGCGCGGGGGCGACGAGATCTGGGTGTCCGGTGTGCTGGGCGACGCGGCGCTGGCGCTGGCCCACTTGCAGCGCCGGGTCGAGCTGATGCCGCTTGAAGCTGCATTCTGCCTGCCCAGGCTGCGCGTGCCTCAGCCGCGGGTCGCACTGGGTCTGGCGCTGCGCGGCGTGGCCAGTTCTGCAATCGATATATCCGATGGGTTGCTCGCCGATCTGGGGCATATCCTGGAATGCTCCGGAGTGGGCGCGGAAATCCGTTTCGAGGCCTTGCCGCTGTCCGAAGTGGCCAGTCGCTATATCGAGCAGGAAGCGGTGCAGAACTGCATACTGGCCGGGGGCGACGATTATGAGCTGTGCTTTACCGCGCCGCCGGAAAGACATGCCGAGGTTCTGTCCATCGCGCAGCAAATCGGCTTGCCGCTGGCCTGCATCGGGATCATTAAGGGTGCAACAGGGTTGAGCGTCCTCCGGGCCGGCCAGCCCATGACCATCAAGGCGACCGGATTTGACCATTTCGCCTAAATTCATCTTCAGCCATCCGGCCCATTTTCTGTCCTTCGGTTTCGGCAGCGGGCTGAGCCCGGTGGCGCCGGGCACCGCGGGAACGCTGGTGGCGTTTCCGCTGTATTGGCTGATGCTGCACTGGCTCAGTGGGACGGCCATTCTGGTGGTCATTCTGCTGATGTTCGCTGTGGGCGTGTGGGCCTGTCAGTACACCGGCCAGGCGCTGGGTGTGCCGGATTACGGCGGCATCGTCTGGGACGAGATCGTGGCCTTTCTGCTGGTGCTCTGCGTCACCCCGCCGACGCTGGTCTGGTACGTGGCGGCTTTCCTGCTGTTTCGCCTGTTCGATATCTGGAAGCCGTTTCCCATCCGTCAGCTCGACGAGCGGATCAAGAACGGTTTTGGCGTGATGCTGGATGATCTGCTGGCGGCGTTGTATGCCGTGATCGTCTTGAGAGGAGCATTATGGATGATCACCCGTTAGCCGAGCGCGCCCTGTTTGAGCTGGCCGAACAGGTCGGCATGGCACTCAAAACGCGCGCCATGATGCTGGCTACGGCGGAGTCCTGCACCGGGGGTTGGGTCGGAGAAGCGGTGACGGCGGTGCCGGGCAGCTCCGACTGGTTCGACCGGGGCTTTATCACCTACTCTAACGAAGCCAAGCGGGAGATGCTGGGCGTTGCCGAGTCGACGCTGGCTACCTACGGCGCGGTCAGCGACCAGACCGTGCGGGAAATGGCGTTCGGGGCGCTGAAAAACAGCCGCGCCCAAGCGGCGCTGGCGATCAGCGGCATCGCGGGCCCCAGCGGCGGCTCGGCGGAAAAGCCGGTGGGCACGGTCTGGATCGCCTGGACCTTCGCTAACGGAGCGGTGGTGAGCGAAAAACGGGTGTTTGCCGGAGGCCGGCGCGAAGTGCGGCAACAGGCGGTGGAAAGAGCGCTGCATGGGCTGCTGGAGTGCCTGTAGGGTGGGCACGTTTTTGTGCCCA
>JAUYSN010000194.1 GCA_030696235.1 Sulfuricella sp.
AACAAGAGCGCCACGCTGCATGAGCTCGCTGCGGAATATGGCGTGTCCGCGGAACGCATACGCCAGATTGAGCAAAAAGCCTTGCAGAAAATGAAGACGGCGATTGTGGCCGAGGCCGCCTGATCTCGCTGCAATAAAAAAGGCGGGGCGCATTTCGCGCCCCGCCTTTTTTTGTCTGGGTATTCCGCTGCCCGATCAGGCCAGAATCACGGAAAAAAAACTGATATAGCTCCACACCATCAAAGTTATTACGATAGGCATCACAAATTTAGCCATTTCCATCTCCTTAATTAAAAATCCGCCACGAACCCATTTTTCAAACTGGGTCAATTCTAGTTCAAAATCTCTTACTATTCACCCCGCCACGTCAACTTATCGCTTCTTAGACCGTGAATCGGAATAACGCGGAATACGGGGATCGTCATCATCCATCAGGATGCGCTGGGCCGGGCCTTCCATGTCCTCGAACTGGCCGTTCCTGATCGCCCAGAAAATGCCAATCGCGGCGATCAGCACCATGACCACGGCGCCAGCCAGAAAATAAAATAAAGTTGAAGTCGTCATAATTCCTCAGCGTAAGCGCAGCGCATTCAGCACCACCACCAGCGAGCTGGTCGACATGCCGATGGAGGCAAGCCACGGCGGTATCATGCCGACCGCGGCAAAAGGCAGCGCGAGCAGATTGTAAACAATAGCCCAGGCGAAATTCTGGCGCATTACGGCGATACTCGCATGACCGGTCTGCAGGGCGCGCTGGATATCCAGCAGATTTTCCGTCAATAATACGATGTC
The DNA here is from genome assembly GCA_030696235.1 of Sulfuricella sp. Classification (GTDB taxonomy): domain Bacteria; phylum Pseudomonadota; class Gammaproteobacteria; order Burkholderiales; family Sulfuricellaceae; genus Sulfuricella. The sequence goes on from JAUYSN010000194.1 coordinate 793, forward strand.
GCTGCTGGCCCGCGCAACCTGGGTGCCACCGCCCATGGCGATGGACACATCGGCCCCGGCCAGCACCGGCGCATCGTTGACGCCGTCGCCCACCATGGCTACGACATGGCCGCGCTGCTGAAGTTCGCGTAGCGCCCTGAGTTTGTCTTCCGGTCGCAGCGCGGCCTGCCAGAATTCGATACCGGCCTCGGCGGCAACGTGGGCCACCGCGTCGGTCGCATCGCCGCTCAGGATGGTGACCTGCACCCCGGCCGCCTTGAGTTGCCCGACCAGCTCGCCGGCCTGTGGCCGCAGGCCATCGGACAGCACAAACACCGCCATAGCGCGCCGCTCGTCGCACAACCAAACCAGCGTTGCGCCTGCCGCCAGATCGCCCGGCAGAGCCGGCGGCTCGAACCCAGCCAAAGCGGCATTACCCAGGGTATAACGCACACCGGCGATGGAACCGCTCACTCCCTTGCCCGGCAGGTTCTGTGCCTCCTGAACCGCATTCAAATCAGTGCCGGCGACCCGGCTCAGAAAACTTTGCGCCAGCGGATGCTCCGAAGCCTGTTCCAGGCTGGCCGCGAGCAACAAACAGCGCTCTTCGTCCAGATCGGAAAAGGGGACGGTGCGCTGCAGCACCGGCTTGCCGTAAGTGAGGGTGCCGGTCTTGTCGAAGACGACATGATTGACCTTGGCCAGGGTTTCCAGGGCGTGGCCGCGCGTCAACAATATGCCGTGCCGCAGCAGATGCGAGCTGGCGGCGGCGAAGGCCGTAGGCGCGGCGAGCGACAATGCGCACGGGCAGGTCACCACCAGCACCGCCAGCACAGTTCCGAATGCCTGCCCAGGCTCCAGCCACCACCAGGCGGCGCCGATTATCGCCGTCAGTATCAGCAGGCCGACCGTGAAATGCCCCGCCACCTGGTCGGCAAGCTGCGCCAGGCGCGGTTTCTCCGCCACCGCCCGGTCGAGCAGACGGACGATACCCGCCAGCACGGTGTTTTCACCCACTCCGGTCACTCGCAGCAGCAGCGGCCCTTCCAGATTTATGCTGCCGGCAATCACCTGCACCCCGGCGCGTTTCGGCACCGGACGGCTCTCGCCGGTCAACAGCGCCTCGTCCACCGTGCTCTCGCCTTCGATCACTTCGGCGTCGGCGGCGATGGCTTCGCCCGGCTTGGCCAGGATGGTGTCTCCCTCGTTCAGTTCCAGCACGGGCACCGGCTGGTGCTGGCCGCCATCCGATACCCTGGTCGCCATTGCCGGCGCGAGCTTGAGCAGGTTTTCCGCCGCTTCAACCGACTTTTCCTGGGCGCTATG
>JAUYSN010000195.1 GCA_030696235.1 Sulfuricella sp.
AGCAGCAGCATTTCCATCGGACGCGGCCCGAGGTTGCGTCCGCCGGCGTCAGGCGGGCCGTCCATCAGAACGGCGTGGTTGCTGTCGGTAATGCCGAGGAAGCTGGCGTCTTCCACCCATTTAACCCTTGCCTGCATGAGATTTCCTTTTTTGTCAGTTATTCAGCCGCGAAATTATAGCACTGCGATAGTGACAAACGTTTGACAGCAGTTGCGGTCTTGACATAAAATGCGCGTCTTTCTCTGATACAGCAACCGGAATTTCTGCATGAAAACCTTTTCTGCAAAAGATCACGAAGTAAAACGTGATTGGTACGTGGTGGATGCCACCGACAAAGTTTTGGGCCGTCTGGCCAGCGAAATCGCATCGCGTCTTCGCGGCAAGCATAAGCCCGAGTATACGCCGCACGTGGATACCGGCGATTATATCGTGGTGATCAACGTGGACAAGTTGCGCGTCACCGGCAACAAGGCTGAAGGTAAGGTGTACCATCGCCATACCGGCTATCCCGGCGGGATTATCAGCACCACTTTCGCCAAGATGCACGCCCGTTTCCCGGAGCGTCCATTGGAAAAAGCGGTCAAGGGCATGCTGCCGAAAGGCCCGCTGGGTTACGCCATGTTCCGTAAGCTGAAAGTTTACAAAGGCGCGCAGCACATGCACAGCGCGCAGCAACCCAAAGTACTGGAAATTTAAGGAATTATCATGATCGGCACCTACTACTACGGCACGGGGCGACGCAAGTCTTCTGTTGCACGCGTGTTTCTGAAGCCAGGCAAAGGCGACATCATCGTCAACGACAAGCCTGTAGATATTTTCTTTTCGCGCGAAACCGGCCGCATGGTTGTGCGTCAGCCGCTGGAATTGACCAGCCATCAAGGCACGTTCGACATTATGGTCAACGTCCATGGCGGCGGCGAATCCGGCCAGGCGGGTGCAGTGCGTCACGGCATCACACGTGCACTGATCGATTTCGATGCGGCGCTGAAACCCACCTTGAGTGCTGCAGGTCTGGTGACTCGTGATGCGCGCGAAGTCGAGCGGAAAAAAGTCGGTCTGCGCAAAGCGCGTCGCCGCAAGCAGTTCTCCAAGCGTTAATCGCTGCTGCAATCGCAAAAAAGCCGCCCTTTGGCGGCTTTTTTGTTGCCTGTCGGTCATTGTTGTCTATTGCCAACAGGGCTATTATTATTGATAAATTCAACATTGGGATATTGATCAATATGGTTAAAGTCGGGATCGTTGGGGGTACGGGATATACCGGGGTGGAATTGCTGCGCCTGCTTGCGCAGCATCCGGACATCGAGCTGGTGGCCATCACCTCGCGCAAGGAAGCAGGGATGGCGGTGAGCGACATGTTTCCCAATCTGCGCGGCAGGGTGGGGCTGAAATTTGTCGACCCAGTCGATGCGCCGCTGAAATCCTGCGATGTCGTTTTTTTTGCAACGCCTAACGGCATCGCCATGCAGGAAACGCGCGCATTGCTCGACGCCGGTGTGCGCGTCATCGATCTGGCAGCGGATTTCCGCATCAAGGACGTGGCATTGTGGGAAAAGTGGTACGGCATGCAGCACGCCTGCCCCGACCTGATTGCCGAAGCTGTGTACGGCCTGCCTGAGCTTAACCGCGAGCAAATCAGGAAGGCGCGCTTGATCGCCAACCCCGGTTGTTATCCGACTGCGGCGCAGCTGGGCTTTCTCCCCTTGATCGAGGCGGGCGTGGCGGATCTCGGTCATCTAGTGGCTGATTGCAAGTCAGGGGTGTCTGGTGCGGGTCGCAAGGCTGAAGTGGCCGCACTGTTCAGCGAGGCCGCCGACAACTTCAAGGCTTATGCCGTGGCGGGGCATCGCCATCTGCCTGAGATTCGTCAGGGGCTTGCTCTCGTGGCGGGCAAGCCGGTGCAACTGACTTTCGTGCCTCATCTGACGCCGCTGATTCGCGGTATCCACGCCACCCTGTATGTGCGCCTGACCGCTGAAGTGGACTTGCAGGCGCTCTATGAGAAGCGCTATGCCAATGAATATTTTGTCGATGTGCTTCCCGCTGGTGCGCATCCAGAGACACGTTCGGTGCGCGGCGGCAACTTTTGCCGCATTGCCGTGCATCGGCCGCAGGGCGGTGATGTTGCCGTAGTGCTGTCTGTCATCGACAATCTGACCAAAGGTGCGGCCGGACAGGCAGTGCAAAATATGAACCTGCTGTTTGATTTGCCGGAAAATAGGGGCCTGGAGCAGATTCCGCTGCTGCCATGAGGCTGGATCGCGGTGCGACAGTGGATGAGTTGCGGCATGAGAATGCTCAATTGAAGGAGGGGGTGTCCGTGTGTCGCACGTGGTGATTAATTAATGGCACTGTGGTGGGTCCTGTGCAGGCGCAGGAATATGGGGAACTGTAATCGAAACCCCGTGTCACAGGTGACGTGTTCTACCCAACCTTGGAGATGCACGTCGCTGGAAATGCACAAGGAAGGTGCCGCCGGGGGAAATTCAGCCGGTTTCGAGTAATTGACTAAATAACTCAACTATAGGATAATTAGTTGCAGCAGTTTTTTTAAGGAGATACAGAATGAATGCAGTGACTGAAATGCCCAGCCCGCTGAACTTTACCGACAGCGCGGCAGCCAAGGTGAAGCAGCTGATTGACGAGGAAGGCATTCCGGGTCTGAAGCTGCGCGTGTTCGTCAGCGGCGGCGGTTGCTCCGGCTTCCAGTATGGCTTTACCTTCGATGAGACGACCAACGAGGATGACACCACGGTGGAGAAGAACGGCGTTGCTCTCCTGATCGACCCGATGAGCTTCCAGTATCTGGCGGGCTCTGAGATCGATTACCAGGAAGGGTTGCAGGGTTCGCAGTTCGTGATCAAGAACCCGAACGCCACCACTACTTGCGGTTGCGGCTCGTCTTTTTCAGCGTAAACCGTTCGATCAAAACAAGCGCCTTTCTCGTTTGCCTCCTCTCCCGTTCGCGGGAGAGGATTGAGGAGAGGGAACAGGCAAGACAAAAGGGGCTTGCGCCCCTTTTGTCTTTTCAAGCCGGGTAGATCGCGCCGAGGATGCGCGCGCCTTTCGCCCCTGTCACTTCCGGCAGGTTGCCGGGATTTCCATTAAGTGCCTGCCTGGCAAGCCAGGCAAAGGCAAATGCCTCCACCCAGTCTGCATTCACGCCCAAGTCATCGGTTGGCGCGATGCTTCTGTTGGGCAGGGATTGCTTCAGTCTGCGTACCAGTGTCCCGTTATGGGTGCCGCCGCCGCACAGGTAGATCTC
>JAUYSN010000200.1 GCA_030696235.1 Sulfuricella sp.
CCGTGAAACCGGATTTCTTGGCCTTGTCCCAGGATGCGCCACCCTTGCGCAGACCGACAGTCACCTTGACGCCGGAATCCTTCAAGTTGGCAGCATGAGCATGGCCTTGGGAGCCATAACCGACTATGGTCACTTTCTTGCCCTTGATGATGGAGAGATCGGCGTCCTTGTCGTAATAAACTTTCATGCTTTACGTTTCCTTAAAAAATAAATATAAATGACCGCGGAGCCAAAAGTAGGCGCCTCTAGGCGACGCGGAGGCGCAGAGCCGAGGGAAAATAGCGGTTTTCCTCAGCGCCTCTGCGCCTCCGCGGTTCAAACTAAAATTCAAACTTTCAGTATTCTATCACCACGCCCAATGCCGGATGCACCGGTACGCACCGTTTCCAAAATCGCATCCTTGTCCAGCGCTTCGAGAAAGGCATCCAGCTTGTAGCCTGCGCCGGTCAGCTCGATGGTGTAGGTCTTCTCAGTGACATCCACAATGCGGCCGCGGAAGATATCCGACATGCGCTTCATTTCCTCGCGCGACTCACCTTCGGCGCGCACTTTCACCAGCATCAACTCGCGCTCGATGTGGCCGGCTTCGGACAAATCCACCACCTTGACCACATCGATCAGCTTGTTTAGCTGCTTGGTTATCTGCTCGATCACGTCGTCAGAGCCGCGAGTGACGATAGTCATGCGCGACAGGGTGGCGTCCTCGGTTGGAGCGACCGTCAGCGACTCGATGTTGTAGCCGCGCGCCGAAAACAGTCCGGCGACACGGGACAGAGCGCCCGCTTCGTTTTCCATCAACAGGGAAATAATATGTCTCATGATTACACCAAAATCATTTCACTCAACCCCTTGCCGGCGGGAATCATCGGAAAGACATTTTCCTTCTGGTCGGTAATGAAGTTCATGAACACTAGCCGATCCTTCATGTCAAACGCCTCTTTCAGCGCGCCCTCGACATCTTCCGGCTTCTCGATCTTCATACCGACATGGCCGTAACTTTCAGCCAGCTTGGCAAAATCCGGCAGCGCATCCATATAGGATTCGGCATACCGGTTGCCGTAAAAGAATTCCTGCCACTGCCTCACCATACCAAGGTAGCGGTTGTTGAGCAGAATGATCTTGAGCGGCAGGTTGAACTGCTTGCAGGTAGACAGCTCCTGAATATTCATCTGGATGCTGCCCTCGCCAGTCACGCAGGCCACCATTGCCTCGGGGTGGGCAAACTGCGCGCCCATCGCTGCCGGCAAGCCGAAGCCCATGGTGCCCAAGCCACCGGAGTTGATCCAGCGACGCGGCTGGTCGAACTTGTAATACTGCGCAGCCCACATCTGGTGCTGTCCGACGTCGGAGGTCACATAGGCATCACCCCGGGTAACCTGGTGCAGCTTTTCGATCACGTACTGGGGCTTGATCAGGCTGCTATCGCGATCGTATTTCAAGCAGTCGTGCGAGCGCCACAGTTCGATCTGCGTCCACCAAGTCTTGAGTGCAGCCTGGTCGGGCTTCTCCTTGCTGGCCTGAATCAATTTATTCATCTCAGCCAGCACGTCCTTGACGTTGCCGACAATGGGCACGTCCACCTTGACCCGCTTCGCGATGGAAGTGGGATCGATGTCAATGTGGATGATGCGGCGGCCATCCTGAAAGAAATGCTCCGGATTGCCGATAACACGATCGTCGAAACGGGCGCCGATGGCGATCAGCACATCGCAATGCTGCATCGCCATGTTGGCTTCATAGGTACCGTGCATGCCGAGCATGCCGGTAAACAGCGGATCTGAGGCGGGGTAGCCGCCCAGCCCCATCAGCGTATTGGTGATCGGAAAGCCGAGCAGGCGCGTGAGCTGGGTCAACTCCTCCGCCGCATTGCTCAGAACCACGCCGCCGCCGGTATAGAGCATCGGCCGCTTTGCCTCCAGGATCATCTGCACCGCGCGCTTGACCTGCCCCGGATGACCCTTGATCACCGGGTTGTAGGAGCGCATCGTCACCTTCTTCGGATAGGTGAATTCAGTCTTGTGTTGGGTCACATCCTTGGGAATATCCACCACCACCGGTCCAGGCCGGCCAGTGGAAGCGAGATAAAACGCCTTCTTGATGGTCTCGGCGAGATCCTTGACATCCTTCACCAGGAAATTGTGTTTCACGCAGGGCCGGGTAATGCCGACCATATCCACTTCCTGGAAGGCATCCATGCCGATCGCGGCGGTCGGCACCTGGCCGGAAAGCACCACCAGCGGGATCGAATCCATGTAGGCGGTAGCGATGCCGGTCACGGCATTGGTCGCGCCCGGCCCGGAGGTCACCAGTGCCACGCCGGTCCGACCTGTGGCGCGCGCATAACCGT
>JAUYSN010000205.1 GCA_030696235.1 Sulfuricella sp.
AGGGGTCGCGAATCGCCCCCGCCGGGTCCGGCAAAGCCGAGACCTCGAAGCGCGGCGGCAGATCCTTGCGGAAGAACAGCCACAGCACAGCCAGCGAGGCCAGAACCGCCAGCAAGTTGACCGGCACCATCACCGCCGCATAATCGGCGAATGAAATACCAAAATAGTTGGCGACGATGATGTTGGTGAGGTTGGAGATCATCAGCGGCAGGCTCGCCGCATCCGCCATGAAACCGGCCGCAAAAACGAAAGCGAGTGCGGCGGCGGGCCGGAAGCGCAGTGCGTGCAGCATCTCCAGCACCAGCGGGGTGAGAATCAGCACCGCGCCGTCGTTGGCGAAAATCGCCGCCACCACCGCAGTCAACAACACGATCAGCAAAAACAGCCAATGGCCGTAGCCCCTGCCCCAGCGCGCCACGTGCAGCGCCGCCCACTCGAAGAAGCCGGCCGCATCGAGGATCAGAGAAATGACGATCAGGGCGATGAAGGTGAAAGTGGCGTCCCACACGATGCCCCACACCACAGGCACATCGTCCATCGACACCACGCCGGCAAGCAGCGCGACGGCAGCGCCGCCCAGTGCGCTCCAGCCGATGCCCAGCCCTCGCGGCTGCCAGATCACCAGCGCCAGGGTGACGGCAAAAATCAGGAGTGCGGCGAGCATTCAGTCTGAAAACAGCGTCTCACCGCAAAGGGCGCGAAGGCTCGCAAAGGAAAACAAGGGATTAGCGAATTGTGAAACTTCACCCATATAGCGAGTGGACTATGTTGTGTAAGCATTTGAATTCCTTCGCGTCCCTTGCGTCCTTTGCGGTTCAATAGCTTTTGTATGTTCAGGAGAAAAAAGAGAAGGTGTAATGTCCCGCCAGCAGCATCAGCAACAGACCCAGCAGCAGCTTGAGCGCCCTTTGCGGAACACGCTTCTGGCAGCGGGCGCCGAAATACATCCCGGCGAAACCGCCCAGACCGAACAGCAGGCCCAGCACCCAGTCAGGATGGGTCGCCATCCCCGCCGGCGCGGGAAGCAGGCTGTACAACGCTACCCCGGCTACCGAGGTGAACAGCGTGCCAGCTATCGCCGCCCCAGCGATGGCATGCACCGGCAGACCGAACAAGGCCACACAGAACGGCGCGATGATGGCGCCGCCGCCGATGCCATAGGTGCCGCCGATCACGCCAACAACCAGCGCCAGCAGGAACATGGCCGGCACGCCGAAAGAGAAGACCTGTTCGCCAAAGGAAAAACTCGCCCTGGCCAGCGAGAAATGGAGCATGCGGATCGCCGTCACGGGCTGGAGCCTGGCCGCCTCTGTCCGTGGCTCTCGCTGCCGGGGCAGGAATTCCGCCAGCACCCGATAGCCGATATACAGCAGCACCAATCCGGCAAACAGCTTGAAATCGCGCGGATCGGGCAGATACCCTACCCGCAGGTAATAACCGATGACGATGCCCGGCAGGGTGCCGGCCACGATCACCCACACCAGCGGCCACACCATGCGGCCTTCGCGCAGGTAGCGGTAAACGCCGCCGGGCGTGGCGGCCAGGTTATAGACCAGATTGGTGGCGCTGACCGAGGGCGCCGTATAGTTGAGGATACTCATCTGGAACGGCAGCAGCAGAAACGCTCCGGAGATGCCCCCCATGGAAGTAAAAAAGGAAATGATGAACGCCACCAGCGGCGGCAGCCACAGCCAGGTATGCACGCCGGAGATGGGGAAAGTCGCCATGAAGGAATTCATGGCGCGAGTATACTGATCGGGGAAAGCCTTGTCTCAGCGCCCGAACACCGCCGTTGTGCGCCAGGCGTTAGCCCAGCATAGATGCGTGAAAGGAAGGTGGGCCCTTCGCCAAAACTTCAGTGCTCGCCGATCGTATGCCCTGATTGCGTCGGCACCCAGAACTTCAGCAAAAGAGCCGCCAGGATGGCGCAACTGGCGGAAAAGCCGAAGGCCGATTCCGGACTGAAGGTCTGCCACAGCCAGCCGAATAGCATGGAGGCGGGAAGCAGCATCACGCCGGCGGTGAGATTGAACCAGCCATAGGCAGTGCCGAGCAGTTCCTTGGGCGCGAGATCGGCGACCAGCGCCTTTTCCGCGCCCTCGGTAGCGGCCATGAACAGGCCGTAGAAGGCGAACAACGGCCACAACAGCCACAGATTTTGTCCGTTCAGGCCGAGCAGCAGGTAGAACACGCCATACACGGCCCAGCCGCCAACGATCAACCGGGTTCTGCCGAGGCGGTCCGACAGCGCCGACAGCGGCGTGGAAAACAGCATCGCCATCCCCGACGCCAGCGCCCACAACAGCGGCACTTGGGATTCGGCCAACCCCATTTCCCGAGCGCGCAGCAGCAGGAACATGTTGGAGGAATTACCCAGAGTAAACAGCGCCAGCACCAGCAGATAGCGTTTGAACACCGGCGGAAAACCTTGCAGCGTCCAACTGAAAGCCGGCTTGTGTAGTGGTATCTCGCGGTGAGGCTCGCGGAGGCACAGCGCCAGACCGACCGTCAGCAACCCCGGCACCAGGGTCCACAACAGAATGTCGCGGATCGGCATGCCGCGGTAGAGCAGCCAGGCGGCGAGCAGCGGCCCGACCACCGCGCCGGCATTGTCCAGGGCACGGTGAAAACCGAAAGCCAGACCGCGCTGATGC
>JAUYSN010000225.1 GCA_030696235.1 Sulfuricella sp.
CGCAGAGTATTTCCCCCAGTTCGTGGAAGAAAACACCCCCTGATTTCCAGACGGAAATCAGCGGGTGTTTCAGTGCAGACTAATGCGCGCAGCGCGTTATGTCGGAGCTAAAACACAACATGGAAATCAGCGGGGTGTTTCAGTGTATTGGCTGACTAGGAATACAGCTAGGGCAGCGTGCTCGATATTCCCAGTTTCACCCCGGCGCTTTTCCATTCCCTGGCTTCGTTTTCCAGGGCGGTTTCGGTGAGAGGGCTCCGGGTGAGCCAGTCCTTGCTCATGGTAAGTTCGAAGCTTGCGCCCTGCCACCCCAGCCGGATTTCTGGCAACTCGAAATCCATGCGGCTGCGGTAGAACAGCACCGCGAGGCGCAAAGCCAGAATCTGCGCCCAGGCTTCGTTATCCGGCAAAAGTTGCGCCGCCTTGTTAAGCGAGCCGCGCTGGGCGAGGACCAGGCGCGCGAGCTGTGCCTGCTCTTTTTTGGAAAATCCGGGCATGTCCGCGTGTTCGATGATGTAGGCGGAATGCTTGTGGAAGCCGCTATGCGCGATGGAAAGTCCGATCTCGTGCAGGCGCGCAGCCCAGGACAGACGTTTCAGGGCGGTCTCCAGATCGAGCGGCTGTGCGCCTGCAAGCTGGCGCAACAGATCGATGCCAAGCTGCCCGACATGCCCGGCCTGTACCGGATCGACGTGATAGCGTCGCATGAATTGCCGCACCGTGGTTTCGCGCATGTCGTGGCGGTGGAAGCGGCCCAGCAGGTCATACAGCACGCCTTCCCGCAATGCAGTGTCAGCCACGCTCATGCTGGCGATATCCAGTTCGGCAAAAATCGCCGCCATGATGGCGAAACCGCCGCCCAGAACGGGCACCCGGTCCGGGCGCAGGCCGGCCAGCTGAAGTTTGTTGCAATCGCCGGCCTTGAGCATGGCGTCGCGCAGCCTGGCCAATCCTTCCGGGGTGATGCCGTTGTCGCTGTAGCCGTTCATTTGCAAAATATCGGCCAGCGCCTTGGCGGTGCCGGAAGACCCCACGGCCTGCTGCCAATGGGCGGCGGAAAACTCGCCGGCAATCGCCTGCACTTCGGCGCGGGCGGCAAGGTCGGCCTGCCGAAGGGCGCTTTTGCTGATTTTTCCGTCGGGGAAATAGCGCTGGCTGTAGCTGACGCAGCCCATGTACAGGCTTTCCATCTGCTGAGGCTTGTAGCCGGTGCCGATGATGAACTCGGTCGAGCCGCCGCCGATGTCCACCACCAGGCGCTTGTCGCTCGAGGCCGGCAGGCTGTGGGAAACGCCGAGGTAGATCAGGCGCGCTTCCTCGCGGCCGGCGATGATCTCGATCGGGAAACCGAGTGCGGCCTCGGCCTGCTGCAGGAATTCCTGAGCGTTTTTTGCAACGCGGAAGGTGTTGGTGCCGACAGCGCGTACCGCGTCGCGCGGCAGGCCGCGCAGGCGTTCGCCGAAGCGGCCAAGGCTGGCCAGCGCACGGTTGCAGGTGTCTTGATCGAGGGTGTTGTCCGTACCCAGCCCGGCACCAAGGCGGACGGTATCTTTCAGCGAATCCAGCGGGTAGATCTGGTCGTCCACCACCCGTGCGACCTGCAGCCTGAAGCTGTTGGAGCCGAGATCGACCGCCGCAACGGTGGAGTACTTCCTCACTGCTGAGCGGCTCTTATTCCACTTCGCGCTCGATTTCCTCGATGGAGGTGTGGCGCACGTCCTTGCCCTTGACCATGTAGACCACGTATTCGGACATGTTCTTGGCGTGGTCGCCGATGCGCTCGATCGCCTTGGCGGCGAACAGCACGTCGAGCGAGGTGGAGATGGTGCGCGGGTCTTCCATCATGAAGGTGATCAGGTGGCGCATGCAGGAGCTGAAGGCGTCGTCTACCTGCACATCCTGGCGCGGAACCTGGACCGCAGTGCCGATGTCGAGCCGGGCGAAGGCGTCGAGCG
>JAUYSN010000229.1 GCA_030696235.1 Sulfuricella sp.
GCGCTCCACATCCTTGCGCTCCGAAAGCTGGCTTTCCGCTTTTGCCAGATCCGCCCGCATTGCCTGAAACTCATTGAAGCGCGCAATCGCCACGTCCATGATGGGCCGCAAACGCTCGCTTTTCAGGCCGTCCACCACATAAGCACTGACCCCGGCACGAATGGCGGCGCGGATCTTGTCGCTATCGTCATCGTGGGTAAACATCACGATCGGGCGCGGCTGATCGCGTCGGATAACGCATAAATTTTCCAGCGTATCGCGGTCCGGAGATTCGGTGTCCAGAATGATCAGATCCGGTTTCAGTTCGGCCACCAGGCCGGGCAGATCCGTACTGGAGGAGACATGGGCAGCAATCTGGCAGCCCGCGTCCAGCAAGGCGCGCTTGAGGAGCGCCGCGCGTTCGAAGGTTTCGTCCACCAGCAAGACTCGAAGCGGGGATTCGGACGGATTGACGGGAGGGTTCATAACCTGCCAACAACGCAATTCTCATACCATGGCAGGCAACTAATTGATCTTGATGAAAATCAGGAAGCAGAGCAGGTATGGTCAGGAGTCAGAGTCCCATGGACGCACCAATAACGGGCGTGATTTGAGCCAAATGCGCCAAACTGGCGCCGACTCCAGAAAAAAGGGGCTGCCCTTGCCCGGTCCCAACTTTATTACTTGCGGTTCCTGGCCAGGAAGCGGTCCAGTTGGCTGGCGAAGGCTTTGCGGTCGCTCTGGCTGAGCGATGAAGGGCCGCCCGTGTTCACGCCGCTGCTGCGCAGGGTGTCCATGAAGTCGCGCATGTTCAGGCGCTCGCGTATCGTGTCCGGGGTATAAAACTCGCCCCTGGGGTTGAGCGCGTGGCCGCCCTTGGCGATCACCTCGGCGGCCAGCGGGATGTCGGCGGTGATCACCAGGTCGCCGGGTTCCAGATGCTGGGCGATCTTGCCATCCGCCACGTCGAAACCGGCGGGCACCTGTATGGCCTTGATGTATCGCGATGGCGGCGTGCGCAGGAGCTGGTTGGCGACCAGCATGAGCGGAATCTGCGCTCGTTCGGCGGCGCGAAACAGGATTTCCTTGATGACGCCGGGGCAGGCATCGGCATCGACCCAGATTTGCATGGATTGTTCTTTCGATGAGCCTGGATAATAGCGGTTCTTAGGTTTATTTCATTTTGGAGGGCAGCTGGATCGTCTCGCCGGCGACCATGAACGCGCCTTTTCCGAGATGATGAATCGTCCGCGGATGTTTCATCGACGGGTCTATCCACGCCTTGAGCACCTCAAGGATGAAGAAGTTGTATTTGGCCACCATCTTCCCATCGACGACCTTGCATTCAAGACCGGCATAGCATTCGTCGATGAGGGGCGCCTTGACGCACAAGGCGGTTACAGGCGTGAGGCCAAAGTCCTTGAACTTGTCGATGCTGCGCCCGGAAGTGTTGCCGCAGCCCACCACCTTTTCCGCCAGCTCCACCGTCGGGATATTGATCACGCATTCCCTGGTGGCTTTCAGGATGTCGAACGAGTAGTTCCGGTTGCTGATCACGCACCCCACGAGCGGCGGCTCGAATTCGATCATGGTGTGCCACGATAGGGTCATGATGTTCGCCCGCTCCTTGCCGGCGGTCGTGACCAGCACGACCGGCCCCGGCTCGAGCAGGCCGTAGACCTTGGGCAAGGGAAATGATTTCTTCGTCATTTCGGCACCCCCGTTTCAACGCTCCGCATAGTGGAATCGTAGGGTGCGTCCCATGCACCAATGATTGTGGTGCGTGGGACGCACCCTACATAATTATTGGCGTTTTGAGAGAATACGAATTACACCCCGTTCTTCTTCAGCCATGCCTGCATGCGCTTCCATCCGTCTTCCGCGGCATCCTTGCGGTAGCTGGGCCGATA
>JAUYSN010000234.1 GCA_030696235.1 Sulfuricella sp.
GGCAGACTGTAGCAGAAACACGAAGGGCGAGGCGCTGCCGTCCATGATCGGCACTTCCGGCGCGGACAGGTCGACATAGGCATTGTCGATACCCAAGCCGGCAAAAGCAGACATCAGATGCTCGACGGTAGACACTTTGACGCCATCCCGCACCAGCGTCGAGGACAACCGGGTTTCTCCGACACTGTACGGCTCCGCCTTGATCTCCACAGGCTCAGCCAGATCGACGCGACGAAACACGATGCCGGTGTCGACCGCGGCCGGACGCAAGGTGAGGTACACCTTCTCGCCGGTATGCAGCCCCACCCCGGTGGCGCGTATGATATTTTTCAGTGTCCGCTGTCTAATCACGAAATTTCCCATGAGCATCATGGTGTTGTCAGAGGCCGGCAGTTTAGCACGGCAAGCGTGGCAGGCCAACTCTCGCACCGAAACACACTAATTATCAGCCATGCCAAACTTGGCTTCGAACATGGCTGACTGAACAGTTCGCAAGGGTGGATTAACGTAGCGCAATCCGCCGGATGAACCAAGCCGAAACATCCAGTGCAATACGTTACGCTATTGCGCCCTTGCATATAGCAGACTACCGATCTTCGTCCAGCATCTCGACAAACGCAGTGACGACGTTGGCATCGAACTGGCTGCCAGCGTTCGCGCGAAGAATTGCCCTTGCCTCGTGAGGCTTTATCGCCCTGCGTTGCGGCCGGCCGCTGGTCATGGCGCAATAGGCGTCGACTACGGACAGAATGCGCGCCAGATAGGGAATGGCTTCCCCCCGCAGCTTGTCTGGATAGCCACCGCCATCATGCCACTCGTGGTGGGAGCGCACCACCAATGCGGCATCACGCAACGCCGGCACCTGTTCAAGCAGCACAGCGCCAATCACGGGGTGCTGCCGGATCGCTCTCCAGTCGTCCGCCGTGAACACCTCGCGCTTGTTGAGCACGTCTTCTGGAATCGAGATATAGCCGATGTCACGCAGCACGGCGGCGAGTCCGAGCGTGTGCATGTCCGCAGCGGGAAGTTCGAGCTTCTTGCCCAGCCTGAGCGCGAAGTGCTCGACCAGGTCCGTATGATCGCGCAGGTGGGCGGTCTTCATGTTCACCGCCGTGGCCACGGCCTTGGCGTTTTCGCTGTCCTCGTTCAGCAATTGTACGATGCGGCCCGGGTCTCGCTCCAGCTCCGCCTGCAACAGCTCCCGGTACAGGAAAACCCGGTTCCTGCCGGTATTCTTGGCCAGATACAATGCCTGATCGGCCCGCTCCAGCATGGCCTCGATATTTCCCGCGCTGTGCGGGAAGCAGGCGATACCGATACTCACGGTCACGCCGATCTCGTGTCCGTCCGGCAGCGCGAACGGCGTGCGCGAAATGGCCTTGCGGATGCGTTCCGCCACGACCTTGGCTCCGCCTTCATCCGTCTCGGGAAGGGCAATGACGAATTCCTCCCCGCCGAAACGCGCCACGCTGTCGATATCGCGCGTCTGATGTACCAGGACGGCGGCTAATGCCTTGAGCACAGCGTCACCGGCCACATGCCCGTAGGTGTCGTTAACTTTCTTGAAATGGTCGATATCCAGCAACAGCAATGAGAAGGCCTTGCCATAGCGCTGGGCGCGCTGCTGTTCGATCTTCAGGCGGTCTTCGAGTACGCGCCGGTTCAACAGGCCGGTAAGTGCATCGGTCGCCGCCTGCTTTACGGTGTTGGCGTGGAGCCGGGTGTTCTCGGCGGCAATCGCCGCCAGGTGCGAAAATGTGGCCAGCAGCTCGATTTCTTCCGGCAGGAAAGTATCACGGTCATCCCGATACAGATAAAGCACGCCGAGCGGGTGGGTCTGGCTGATGAAAGGCAGGCACAGGAAACAGAGAATCCCTTCCTTGCGCGTGAGTTCGCTGAGCTTGTGCTCGGTTTCGGGACGATCATTGCTGAGTATGTATTTCCTGCTCGCCAGGGCTTTGTCGGCGAGGCCGCCAGGGCGAAATGACATGTTCTTGATGAAATGATCCGATAGTCCCTGGGTATGCCACTCCCCGAAACATTGCTTGTCCTCGTCATAAAAAGCCAGGCAGGCGGCTTTCGACCCAGTCAGCGCGATGCCAGAACGCATGATCCTGTCCAGCAGTTCCTGCCATCCCAGCGTCGAGGAAATCGCCACGGCAATATGGTTCAACGCGGAAATACGCGAGGTTTTTTCGCCGACAGCGGCGGCCATGCGGTTGAAAGTCTCCGCCAGTTCGCCGATTTCATCGCGGGAGGAAATCGTGGCGCGTCTGTCATAGGCACCCGCGGCGATGGCGCGTGTTCCCTCCGTCAACCGCCGCAACGGCAATGCCACAACATAGCGTGCCATGGCAAAGCCGATCACACCGAGGAGCAGGGTCAATCCGAGAACGACAACCTGGAAAATGGCAAACCCGCGGGCGTCCCCGGCGGCATCCAGCTCCAGCAATTTTACGGCCCTGTCGAGGAGCGCCACCTGATCAGGGGCCCGGGCCTCGTACCGGATCAACGCGGCATTCGCTTCGGCGCTGCGCGCCGGGTCGATCTCCACAAGCAGCGGCTTCAGTTCGCTCTCCCACTTGGCGTGGGCCTCGGTGAGGAGCGCGCGCAGTTCATCGTTCGCACGGGCCGCCTCCGCGCGCGCTCCAAACTCCATGAAATAGTGTTCGTAATCCGCCAGGGTCCTGGCGAAGGTTTCCCGCGATGCGCCCGACCACCCGCCTGCAGCCACCGCCTGACGCGAAAGGGTGCCGAGCAGAAGGGTGCGGAAACGCTGCTTCCCGGCATCGTTGATCAGCGCGCCCATTTCCTCGCCGACATGTAAAGTGCCGAATATGCCGACGCCAAGCTGAAACGCCTGCAACACCAGGAAGCCGGCTAGCAGGAGCGCGAATTTGCGCGTCAGTGTACGGCCAAACCAAGCCATGGCATCAGTTCCTTGGGAAAGCGATTAGCCATATCAAAACAAGCGATTCTGGGGCGCATCAGCGTAAGGTATTTGCAATAGCGCCGATGTACCACTTTAGCTCAAGTTCCACGCGCTCGCGTGCGGCACCGACGCGCAGCCAGTTTTGAATGTACACCTCAGTCAGCTTGCTTGCGCAGGAATGCCGGAATATCGAGCAATTCCACGCCGGACTGTTTCATCGCCTCGACCTGGGCATCACGCCGACGACGCATCACTGCAGGCTGCTCCAGCTCGGTGTAATCCACCATCATCGGCTCATTGTCGGTACCGGTCTTCGAAATCACTATGCTCAACGGCTTGCTCTGTTGACGGTTGACCGGCGAACCCAGGCCGGTAGCCACCACTGTCACGCGCAATTCGTCCTGCAGTGTGTTGTCGAACACCGTGCCGAAAATCACCGTTGCATCCTCGGCGGTAAAGCTGCGAATGGTGTTCATCACCTCGTAGACTTCCTCGAGATTCATGTCCTCGCTGGCACTGATGTTGACCAGTACACCGCGCGCGCCGGACAGGTTGACATCCTCCAGCAGCGGGCTGGCCACTGCCTGTTCCGCCGCCATGCGGGCGCGGTCGGCGCCGGTTGCCTGGGCCGAGCCCATCATCGCCATGCCCATCTCAGACATCACCGTGCGCACGTCGGCAAAGTCGACGTTGATCAAGCCGGTGCACTTGATCAGCTCGGCAATGCCCGCCACCGCGCCATGCAACACGCCATCCGCCGCCTTGAAGGCATCGCGGAAACCGATCTTGCCGCCCAGCACTTCCATCAGCTTATCGTTGGGGATCACGATCAGCGAATCGACATGCTGTGTCAGCGCCTCGATGCCTTCGAGCGCCACTTTCATGCGCTTACCCTCGAAGCCGAACGGCTTGGTCACCACCGCCACGGTCAGGATGCCCAGCTCCTTGGCGACTTCGGCCACCACCGGCGCGGCGCCGGTGCCGGTGCCGCCACCCATGCCGGCGGTGATGAACAGCATGTCGGCGCCGTCGATCAGCTCGGCGATGCGCTCGCGGTCTTCCAGCGCGGCTTCGCGTCCGACCCCGGGATTGGCGCCCGCACCCAAACCCTTGGTGATGGCCGAGCCCAGCTGCACGGTGATGCCGGCCTGATTGCGCTTGAGCGCCTGCGCATCGGTGTTGGCGCAGATAAACTCGACGCCCTCCAGGCCACTGGCGATCATGTGATCCACTGCATTGCCGCCGCAGCCACCCACGCCAATCACCTTGATTACCGCTTCCTGTGTTTGTGTGTCCATGATCTCAAACATGCCCGTCTCCTTTATTGTTGTGCCCAAAGTCTAAAAAACCCAAAAATTACCTGCTCAAAAATTCCCCTGAAACCAACTCTTCATCCGATTGAAAATCTGTGTCATCGAGCCGTTCTGCAGCGTTGCCAGGTGATGCCGCTGGTGTTGATCCATGCCCGCGAGCAGCAGCCCGACGCCGGTGGCGAAGCGCGGATTGCGCACCACCTCGGCCAACCCGCCCACGTATTGCGGCATCCCCAGCCGCACCGGCATGTGGAACACCTCCTCGCCCAGCTCCGCCATACCCTCCATGGCGCTGCTGCCACCAGTGATGACGATGCCGGAAGAGAGCAGCTCCTCGAAACCGCTGCGGCGCAATTCCGCCTGCACCAGGCTGTACAGTTCCTCGACTCGCGGCTCGATCACCTCGGCCAGGGTCTGACGGGACAGCTGGCGCGCAGGCCGGTCGCCGACGCCGAGTACCTCGATCATTTGCTTCGCGTCGGCCAGCTGGCGCAGCGCGCAGCCGTATTTAACCTTCAGGTCCTCGGCATCCGCCGTTGGCGTCCTGAGCGCCATGGCCACATCGTTGGTGATCTGGTCGCCGGCGATCGGGATCACCGAGGTGTGGCGGATCGCGCCGCCGGTGAATACCGCGATGTCGGTAGTGCCGCCGCCGATGTCCACCAGGCACACACCCAGGTCTTTTTCGTCCTCCGACAACACCGCCATGCTGGATGCCAGCGGCTGCAGGATCAGGTCGCGCACTTCCAGCCCGCAGCGGCGCACGCACTTGATGATATTCTGGGCCGCGCTGATCGCGCCGGTGACGATATGCACCTTGACCTCCAGCTTCACCCCGCTCATGCCGAGCGGCTCGCGCACGTCTTCCTGCCCGTCGATGATGAATTCCTGGGTAAGAATATGCAGTACCTGCTGGTCGGTTGGAATGATCACCGCGCGCGCCGTTTCAATCACCCGGTCAACGTCGGACTGGCCCACTTCCTTATCCTTGATCGCCACCATGCCATGCGAGTTGATGCTCCTGATATGGCTGCCGGCGATGCCGGTGTAGACCTCGCGAATCTTGCAGTCGGCCATCAGCTCGGCTTCCTCCAGCGCGCGCTGGATGGCGTTGACGGTGGACTCGATATTCACCACCACGCCCTTCTTCAGACCGCGCGACGGCGCCTGCCCCATGCCGATGACCTCCAGCCGCCCTTCCGGCAGGATCTCCGCGACGATGGCGACGATTTTCGAGGTGCCGATGTCCAGACCCACGATCAGATTTTTTTGCTCTTTAGTCTTGCTCATCCCTTGTCTCCCTCGTTAGCTGGGTAGGGTGGGCACAGCCTTATCGTGCCCACGCGGATATCGATGTGTTGCGCTCGCGTGGGCACAAAAACGTGCCCACCCTACCCATCTAGCCCTTAGCCTTCTTCAATGCAATCTCCGGGTAGCGCACCGCAAACCCGTTGGGATAGCGCAGGTCGGCGTAAGCCACCGAGTGCGGGAGCTTGGCGACAGTCTGGCCGTACACCCCGACGAATTTCTCCAAGCGCTCGCGCACCTTTTCCCTGCCCAATTCCACTACCAGTCCATTATTCAGCTTGAGCTGCAACGCACGGCGGTCCGACAGGGTCATGCGGGTCAGTACCAGGTTGAACGGCTCGAGCAACCGGCCGAATTCCTCATAATGCCCGGTCACTTCCCTGGCCGCGTCTTCCGGGCCGTTAAACTCCGGCAGCACCGCGTTCGAAGCCGCCCTGAACAGCTCGCCGTGGGTGTTGACCAGCGCCGAACTGCCCCAGCGTGCCAGCACCACATGCTCCTCGATCGCCACTTCCAGCCTGTCCGGCCAGCGCCGCCTCACGTTCACGTTGCGCACCCAGGGCAGCTTCTCGAACGCCGCGCGGGTGCGGTTCAGATCGAGGGTAAAGAAATTCCCCTTCATCTCGCGTGCAACGATGAACTTCACCTGCTCGCGGTTGACGTGCTGCAACTCTCCCTTGACGTCCACCTTGCGCAGCGGAAACACCGGCAGATGCACCACCAGGAACAGCACGGCATACACCAGCAGCACCGCCGCCAGGGCGTAAAGCGTGTTTGCCAGCCACAAGGTCATCTGCGTTTTATCCCACACGGTTCAGTTCCAGGTTTGTAGGGCGGATGAGCGTAGCGTTATCCGCCGCACGGTAATTCATTCGGCGGAAGGCGCTTCGCTTTTCCGCCCTACGTTTGCCATCTCCAATACTTTCATCACCAAATCTTCAAAGCTCAGGCCCGCTGCCCGCGCCGCCATCGGCACCAGGCTATGGTCGGTCATTCCGGGCGAGGTGTTGGCTTCCAGCAGGTACGGCTTGCCCGCCGCGTCGAGCAGGAAATCCACCCTCCCCCAACCGGCACCGCCAATCACCGCGTAGCCCCGCTTTGCCAGGCGCTGAATTTCGCTCTCCTGTTCCGCTGACAGCCCGCACGGGCAAAGGTAGCGGGTGTCGTCGCGCAGGTATTTCGCTTCGTAATCGTAGAACTCGTTGGCCGGCTCGATCTTGATCACCGGCAGCGCCTCATTGCCGAGGATCGCGGCGGTGTATTCGCCGCCGCCGACGAACTGTTCGGCAATCACCAGATCGTCGTAGCGCGCCGCCAGCTCGTATGCGGCACGCAAATCTGCGACCGTCT
>JAUYSN010000246.1 GCA_030696235.1 Sulfuricella sp.
CGAAACCGCCCGGTACCTGGCCCGCAAAAATGAACTTCCCGGCCGGCCCGTCGCAGCTTGGCATGGCCAGGTTGATTTCGGTGGTGAACGTGCCGCGGGATTCCTTGCCGAAGCGGTAACTCGCTTCCAGCCGGTTTTCCGCTACGCTCACCCGCTTCTCCACCCCCCCGCCGGCAAAGGTCAGGGACAGGTCGCGCTCCGTCTTCAGCTGGTAATCCTGCAAGGCCGCGAATTCGCCGCCCTCCGGCCGAATGCTGTCGACGAACAGGCCACGCGGGCGCGCATCGGTGGCCAGGTCATCCGGATGAATCTCGTGCTTGAAGACGACGCGATCATGTGCCGAGGCAATACCGGTGCCTTCGTGCTGACCATGATCCTCGCGCAAATGGATTTTTCGATGGTAGTGCTCGGTCTGGCGCATCAGGCTATCGGCGAAATTGTGGCGCAGCGGGTAACTGTCGAACTCGATCACACTGGCATTGCCGTCCACCCGCACCACCGCCTGGATAGCTGAATTGTGCAGGAAAATCTCGTCCTGGCCGTCGAGGTCGCAATCAAACCGGATTCTTTCCGAACGCGGATCGCATTGGTCGAGGCTGCCCTCCAGCTCGACGATGGCGTGGTACACTGCGCGCCGCAAGTGCGGCAGGTACAATCCCCCGAACAGCCCGTGCCAGTAGGCATCGTTGGCTTGGGCACGGTACAGCGCGTCGAGCATCGCCGGCTTCTTCCTGTTCGGCGGCAACTTGTCCAGACGTTCAGACAGCCCCAACATGCGCTTGTGCATCCAGTTTGCCTCGGGATAGCGGGTGATGAAATTCTTCCACATGCCGCCGCGCAGGAATGCCTTGCTCTGGGCAAACCACCCCTCACCCTTGGCACGTGCTACCAGATCCGCATACTGGTTGGCGGCAGGTGCAGGCAGGCTCCACTCGTTCATCTCGATGTAGGAGGTGGTAGGCAGGTAGACCACGCCACGCGTTTTGGCGGCAGCGTGGTAATCGCTGTAGCGCTGGGTACGGATTTTCGGCGAGGCCAGCACGCCCTCGATGAAGCTCACCAGCCAGCCCTTCTCGTACACCCATTCGTAGGTTTCCGGCCAGATGCCGAATTTCTCGATATCATCGAAATACACCGCCGCGGTACGCCCTTCGTCGGCCAGGCCCTCCAGGTAGGCAACCGCCTCGTTGGCGGGCGAAAACGGGAAGCGATAGCGCAACTCCTCGGAAATCGGGAACAGGTCGAGCCTGCGTCCGTCCTCCTCGGTGGTGTAAAAGCCATCCAGTTCCGCCGCGGTCTTGCCGGCGCAGAAGAAATGGTAGTCGTCCACGGTGACATAACGGACCTGCGAATCGGCCAGCGCCGGCACCACCGTTGCCTCCCACACCCGCTCGGTCAGCCAGGCGCCGGCGGGGCGCTGGCCCAGCTTCTTTTCCAGCTTGTCGGACAGACGCATCACCTGCCCGACACGGTCGCGATGGGGGATCACCGCCAGCACCGGTTCGGTGTCGCCGCCGCCGAACAGCTCGACCTGCCCGCGCTTGACCATTTCGCGCAACAGCGCCATGTCCTCGGGATAGTGCTGGAACAGCCAGTCCAGCAGCCAGCCGGAAAAATGCACGGCAAAATGAAAATCCGGGAAGCGGTGCAGGGTATGGATGAACGGGCGGTAGCAGCGCAGGTGCGCATCCTCCAGCACTTCAGGAAAGTTGCCGACGGGCTGGTGGGCGTGGACGCCGAGCAGAAGGGAAATGGGTTTGGTCATTATTGAGTCTTCAGTTATTCAGTTTGGTAGGGTGGGGACGTCTTTGTGCCCACGCGGGGACACTCCCTCTCCCCAACCCTCTCCCGCAGGCGGGCGAGGGGGCGAACGTAAAAGGCGCTTGTTTCGACTGGCTGACCGCGTGGGCGCAAAAACCGTGCCCACCCTACTTTGCTATCAAGCTGCCCTGCGCATCGCTCCACCCGCCTCGGGGCTGCCGCCGCCGTGGCTGATCGGCCTGCCGAGCTGCTCCGGCACGGGCAGTTTCAGTAACCGGTAGAGGTTCGCCAGATTATCCCGGTACAGCTTGTCGAAGCTCTCTACGCTGTGCTGCGGGTTGTAATCGCCGAACCACCAGAACCAGTCGGAACCTTCGCAATCGGCCAGCTGCTTGTGTGCGAGGTCGGCTTCCTGCTTGTCCAGGCGGCCGCTGCCCATGACCAGGTCGAAGCTTTGCTTGGCGGAGCACAGCAGGTCCCAGGCGCGGTTCTTTGCGGGATCTCCGATCCAGGTGGAAAACGTGCCATACACCCAACTGCCGGCAACCAGGTAAGGCAATTCGCCCATCGCCGGGCTGGTTGTTCCCGCGTTCTCAACCAGGCCCAGCGCCAACTCTGCCTGGATACCATTCCCCCCCACGCTACCGTCGAGATAATCCTTGAAGGTGGTGGTGCGGATGAAAGGGTGCGACTCCAGCGCATCGTACATCTCGGAGAGGAAGTAATATCCGTTGTAGGGGTAATACTCCCAGGCGTTTTCCCCGTCCAGAATAACGCTGACCACAGGACTCTCGCCTGCCGGCGTATGCCGCCAGATTTCCTCCAGCTCATGAATGAAATTGTCCACCGCATCCCTGCCGAACCACTTCGCATATTCGAAGCCGATCTTGTCCGACAGCCTGTCGTCGCGGAAGAAGGATACGATCTCATGATCGCCCGTGGCAAGGCGGTAAGGCCGATACAGATAGTTCATCCTGGCCGGTAACGGCTGCTTCCCGTCCAGCCCTCGCAGGCTGTGGACCAGCACGGCTTCTCCGCTCGCCATCCAGCGGCAGCCATGCTCGGCAAACATCGTTGCCGCCGCTTGCGACACGCCGCCCTCGGCGGGCCAGACGCCCTGCGGCGCGACGCCAAAACGGTCGCGGTGGCTTTCGAGCGCGGACGTAATATGGAAGGAAGCGCGCTTGAGCCCGCCCGGATAGCATGGCGCTTCGGGCAGGCCGACGCCGGGCATGCTTTCCCGCGCCACCTTGAAGTCGATCAGGAGCGGCACGATGGGGTGATAATGGGGCGTAGTGGAAATTTCAATCTGGCCGGAATCGGCCAGGCTACGGTAACGCGGAATCAATCCCTGGATGGTTTTTCCGATCAGATCGAACAGATGCCGACGGTCGGCAAGGGTGAAATGCGAGCCCTTCGCCATCAGATTGACCACCAGCTCGCTGCTGCGCCGCACGCTTTCACCGCACCACACCAGGTGGTACCAGACCAGCAGATCCGCCAGATACTGCCCGGAAAGAAAGTCCAGGCTCGCCTCGCCGTTCTGCTCATGGTGCTTGTACAGATCGCTCAGCCGCTTGTAGGCCGGGTAAGGGTCGATCATCTTGGTATGGTTGCTGCGGAAACAGCTGTCAAAAACCAGATCGCGCCTGGCGGAAGAGAGGCTATTCAGGTCTTCTTCGGCCAACAAGGCAAGCAGTGGATCGCGCAGCTTGCCTTCCTCGAATTGTCGACTGTAATCCTCCAGCTGATCCAGCAGCACTGGAACGAAATTGAACACCGACTTAGCCTGGGGATGGCTTTCCAGGTGATGGGCCATGTCGGAGTAATCCTTCATGGCATGCAAATAGGTCCACGGCAGCATGTATTCGCCCGTGGTCAGGTTGCGGTAATCCGGCTGGTGCATGTGCCAGCACAGGATCAGGTGGAGTTTTTTTTCAGTCATATGAAAAACTGGTGAAGGGTGATGGGTAAGGGGTAAGGAAAGGCCGCTCACATCGCCCATCACCCATTCCCATTATCTAACATGGTGCAGTTGCTGCCCGAGCATCTCGGGCGTAATCAGGGTGATCCCCTTTTTTGTCACGTGAAAACGCTTGGCATCCTCCTCGGGATCTTCCCCCACTACCAGCCCTTCCGGGATCTTGCAGCCATTGTCCACCACCACCCGGTGCAGGCGCGCGCCACGCCCGATATCCACGTCCGGCAACACGACCGAATCGCTGACCTCGGCAAAACTGTGGACATAGACATTGGAGAACAGCAGCGAGCGGCGCACCGTCGCACCGCTGATGATGCAGCCGCCCGACACCAGGGAATCCATCGCCACGCCACGACGAGCCTCATCGTCGAACACGAACTTGGCGGGCGGCAGCTGCGCCTGGTAAGTCCAGATCGGCCAGGTATCATCGTACAAATTGAGATCGGGGGTGACCTTGGTGAGCTCCATATTGGCTTCCCAATAGGCATCCACCGTTCCCACATCGCGCCAGTACGCCGACTCGCCCGGTGCGGCAACGCAACTATCGGAAAAACGGTGGGCGAACACGCGATAGCGCGACATGATATAGGGGATGATGTCCTTGCCGAAATCATGCGAGGAATTCGGATCATCGGCGTCGCGCAACAGCTGCTCGTAGAGAAATTCAGCGTTGAACACGTAAATACCCATGCTCGCCAGCGCCATATCGGGGTTGCCCGGAGTCGGCTGCGGATGCTCCGGTTTTTCATGGAAGGCAACCACGCGCTGTTGGTCATCCACCGACATCACGCCGAATTCCCTGGCGTCCTCGATCGGCACATCGATGCAGGCCACCGTCATGTCGGCTGCACTGGCGGCGTGAAAGGCCAGCATTTCGCCGTAGTCCATTTTGTAAACGTGATCGCCCGCCAGGATCAGGACATAGGTCGGATCGTAGTTGCGCAGGATGTCCATGTTCTGGTACACCGCGTCGGCGGTGCCGCGGTACCAGCTTTCCTCGATGCGCTGCTGCGCCGGCATGAGATCGACAAATTCGTTGAATTCGCCGCGCAGGAAACTCCAGCCGCGGTGCAGATGCTGCAGCAGGCTGTGCGCCTTGTACTGGGTGAGGACGCCGATGCGGCGGATACCCGAATTGACGCAGTTGGAAAGCGGGAAATCGATGATACGGAACTTGCCGGCGAACGGCACGGCCGGTTTGGCGCACCACTCAGTCAGCATTTTCAGGCGGGAGCCGCGCCCGCCGGCGAGGATCAGTGCGACGGTATTTTTCGTCAACAAGCTGACAAAACGTGGATATTCTTTCTGCAAGACTGACCTCCACTTATAGTTATCGGAAACTGATTGAAGCCCATCCGAGCACAGCTGACGCGGAGCTCCCAGAAAAGATTATAGCAGACCGAAATCTCCCGCAAGCCGGGTAACAGCCGTTATAATCCAAATATATTCGACTTTATGGAAACATGACACCCCATGAAAGGCAACCCGCGGATAAAGTCTTTGCTTCAAGCCCGGCTGCATGATCCTTTCGCCTTCCTCGGCACGCACCAGGCCAACGGAAGCTGGACAGTCCGGGTATTTGCGCCCTTCTCCGAGAAACTCTGGCTACACATGGGAGATGGCTGGGAGGACATGCAAAAAACCGACCCGCATGGCCTGTTCGAGTGGCGCGGCAAGGAAGCGCCGTCCGCCCCGTGCCGTCTGCGCCACCTGCAAAACGGGGTGCTGAAAACCAGCCTCGACCCCTATTCCTTCCCCAGCACCATCAGCGATCACGACCTTTTCCTTTTTAGCGAAGGCCGGCTCTACCAGGGCTACCGCATGCTGGGCGCGCAACCGATGGAAAGCCTCGGCATCGCGGGCGTGCGCTTCGCGGTATGGGCGCCCAACGCGGAAAGAGTCAGCGTAGTCGGCGACTTCAATCAATGGGACGGCCGCGTCCACACTATGCGTAGCCTGGGCAGCGCGGGAGTGTGGGAAATTTTCATCCCCGGGCTTCCTCCCGGCAGCCTGTACAAATTCGAAATCCGTAACCGCCACAGCGGCCAAGTGCTGGTCAAGGCCGATCCCTATGCCAGAGAATTCGAACTGCGCCCCAATACCGCCGCCCGCATCACTGCGCCTGCAGGCCATGCCTGGCAGGACGGCGCCTGGCTGGAGAAGCGCAAGAACCTCGACTGGCTGCACGCGCCGTTCAACATCTACGAAATCCATGCCGGCTCGTGGCGGCGTCACCCCGACGGGCGCTTCTATACCTGGCGCGAACTGGCCGAAAGCCTGGTCCCCTACATCAAGGAAATGGGTTACACCCACATCGAGCTGCTGCCGATTTCCGAGCATCCGCTGGACGAATCCTGGGGCTATCAAACCACCGGCTACTTCGCCCCGACCTCGCGCCACGGCACGCCGGACGAACTGCGCGCCTTCGTCGACGCCTGCCACCAGGCGGATATCGGCGTCATCCTCGACTGGGTACCGGCGCACTTCCCGCAGGATGCCTGGGCGCTCGCCCGCTACGACGGCACCGCCCTGTACGAGCACGAAGACCCGCGACTGGGCCTGCATATCGACTGGGGCACCCACATCTTCAATTTCGGTCGCCACGAGGTAAAAGGCTTTTTGTTGTCCAGCGCCCATTACTGGCTGGAGGAATTTCACCTCGACGGCCTGCGCGTGGACGCGGTCGCTTCCATGCTCTACCTCGACTACTCGCGCAAGGCCGGCGAATGGCTGCCGAACAAGTACGGCGGACGGGAAAATCTCGAAGCCATCGAATTCCTGCGCCAGCTCAACATCATGGTGCACGACGAGTTTCCCGGCGCACTCACCTTCGCCGAGGAATCCACCTCCTGGCCGATGGTGTCGCGCCCGGTCTACCTTGGGGGCCTGGGCTTTTCGATGAAGTGGAACATGGGCTGGATGAAC
>JAUYSN010000287.1 GCA_030696235.1 Sulfuricella sp.
GTGAAGACGCGCGGACGGCGCTTGTCCGCCAGCATGTAGCCCTCGGAAATGCACACCCGCGCCTCGTGGGCCTTGTAGTCGTCAGGCGCCAGAAACTCGATCGGATGGGTCGCCACCACCGGCAGCCGCAATTCCGAAGCCAGGCTCAGCACCAGACGCACGTGGGCATCGGCCTGGGGCAGTCCGGTGCGCTGCAATTCGAGGTAGAACGCGCCAGGAAACAGGCGCTGCCACTCGGCGGCAAGTTCCTGCGCCTGCGCGCGGTTTGCCTGCAACAGCGCCTGGCCGACATCGCCGAAATGCGCGCCGGACAGCGCGATCAGTCCATCGCTGCCGCCGTCCGCGAACCATTCGCGGCGGACTTCCGCCCGCCCGCGGTGCTGGTTGCTGCGGTAGGCACGGGTGAGCAGGTCGCACAGGCGCAAATAGCCTTGGCGGTTGCGACACAGCAGGAGCAAACGGTGGGGCTGGTCGCGGTTGGCCTCGTTGCTGATCCACACGTCGCAGCCGACGATCGGCTTGATGCCCTTGCCGCGCGCGGCTTGGTAGAACTTCACCATGCCAAACAGGTTGCTGAGATCGGTCAGCGCCAGCGCCGGCATCCGGTCGGCAACGGCACGATCGACGGCATCATCGATACGCACGATGCCATCGACAATCGAATACTCGCTGTGCAGGCGGAGGTGGATAAAAGAAGGATCTGACATAGTTCGTCATTTTACCACCATGGAATGCACCGGGCGTTTTATCCTGGAAAAAGCCATTGAACCGCTCCCTACATTATTGAGTCGGCCATTAAATGCTTTTGTAGGCTGGCGGTGAGCAACGCGAACCCCAGCATGTTCGAGGTCACCAAACGCTGGGGTTCGTACCTCACCGCCAGCCTACGGCATAGCGACCATTTCAATCTATTTAATGGCCGACTCAATAATTTTGCGAAAACGAATACAAAATGTGTAGTGGATACGTCCCTACCGTGTGCACCTTGCCCTTGCCGCTTCTGCAATTATAAGTTTCGCTATTTGCAGTAGAATGATATTCTGCAAATAAGGAATTACCTTAATGGCAGCAAGCTGAAATAAGGACAGGTAATGGACATCAAGGATTTCCAATCAGGCGAATATCGGCAGCAATACCAATACCAGAGTTTTTTACCGTCGCGGGTGAACCACGCATGGACGTTGAGCGATGGCGATCTGCTCTGGCTGTTAAGCCAGGCGGACAGGAAGCTGGGCGAGCTGAATGCGTTTTCGCAGTTGGTGCCGGATGTGGATTTTTTTATCCGAATGCACGTCAGCAAGGAGGCGACCACCAGTAGCCGTATCGAAGGGACGCAGACCAATATTGAGGAGGCGCTGCAAAAAATCGAGAACATCGCCCCGGAAAAGCGCGACGACTGGGAAGAGGTGCAGAATTATGTGAAAGCGATGAATGAAGCGATTGTGGCACTGGAGCGCTTGCCGCTTTCCGGGCGATTGCTGAAGGATACGCATCGCACGCTGTTGCAAGGCGTGCGCGGCGCGCACAAGCTGCCGGGCGAATTTCGCGCCAGCCAGAACTGGATCGGTGGGGCTACACTGAAAAGCGCGGCGTTTATTCCGCCACACCACGAGGATGTACCGGATTTGATGGCCGACCTGGAACGCTTCCTCAATGACCAGAGCCAAGCTGTGCCCGACTTGCTCAAGATCGGCATCGCCCATTACCAGTTTGAAACCATCCATCCGTTTTTGGATGGCAATGGCCGGATCGGGCGTTTGCTGATTACCTTGTATCTGGTCAGTACAGGGCTGCTGGTGAAGCCGTCTTTGTATCTTTCCGCATTTTTTGAGCAGCATCGGCAGCTTTATTACGACAATCTGTCGCGGGCGCGTACCCACAATTATTTAGGGCAATGGCTCAAGTTTTTTCTGGAGGGCATCCGGCAGACTTCGGAAAATTCTATTCAGACTTTTAAGGCGATTATCGCGCTGCGCGCCGAATGCGAACAGGTGGTGATGGTCTTGGGCAAGAAAACCAAGCTTGCGCAGGCTGCTCTGCATTGGCTTTATAGTAAGCCGATTGTGGATGGTCAGGATTTGGCCGCCGGGCTTGGGGTAAATATCTCTACCGCGTTGCGTCTGATTGATGATTTGGTGCGCTTGGGGATTCTCCGCGAAAGCACAGGATTCAAACGTAATCGCGTGTTTGTTTTCCAGAAATATGTGGCACTTTTTGAGTGAGGTGTATTGAAATGAGCACTGTCGGATAAATAGAACGTGCCACCCAGCAGCATGTGGTGAATGCGTGATTGCAAGACCTGACCCCGCGATGGTGCATGACCCCGCGATGGTGCAGACGCAAATAACCCTGGCGGTTGCGGCACAGCAAAAGCAAACGGTGCGGCTGGTCGCGGTTGGCCTCGTTGCTGATCCACACGTCGCAGCCGACGATCGGCTTGATGCCCTTGCCGCGGGCGGCCTGATAGAACTTCACCATGCCGAACAGGTTGCTGAGATCGGTCAGCGCCGGCATCCGGTCGGCTACGGCACTGGCGACGGCATCGTCGATACGCACGATGCCGTCGACAATCGAATACTCGCTGTGCAGGCGGAGGTGGATAAAGGAAGGGTCAACCATAATGGTATAATTTTACCATGATGACGAAGACCCCTGAACTTTTACTCCCCGCCGGCAGCCTGGAAAAAATGCGCTATGCCTTCGCCTATGGCGCGGATGCCGTGTATGCCGGCCAGCCCCGCTACTCCCTGCGCGCACGCAACAACGAATTCGGCCTGGAGGAACTGGGAACTGGCATCGCCGAGGCGCATGCGCTGGGCAAGAAATTTTTCGTCGCCAGCAACCTGACGCCGCACAACGCCAAGCTCAAGACTTATATGGCGGATATGGCGCCGGTGATAGCAATGAAGCCGGACGCCCTGATCATGGCCGACCCCGGCCTGATCATGATGGTGCGCGAGGCGTGGCCGGACATTCCGGTGCACCTGTCGGTGCAGGCCAACACCGTGAATTACGCCGCGGTGAAATTCTGGCAGGCGCTGGGCTTGACGCGGGTGATCCTGTCGCGCGAAATCTCCCTGGACGAAATCGCCGAGATCCGCCAGCAATGCCCGGACATGGAGCTCGAAGTATTCGTTCACGGCGCCCTGTGCATCGCCTATTCCGGCCGCTGCCTGCTATCCGGCTACTTCAACCATCGCGACGCCAACCAGGGCACCTGCACCAACTCCTGCCGCTGGGACTACAAAGTACAGGAAGCGAATGAAGATGCGGCGGGCGTGATCCGCGAAACCGAGTTCGATTTCAACAAGGCCATGGGCGAATCCAGCCTTACCGCGTGCGGTGACCAGCAGCGCCACCCCCTCGCCGACCGGGTATGGATGATCGAGGAAAGCAAGCGCCCCGGCGAACTGATGCCGGTGCTCGAGGACGAGCACGGCACCTACATCATGAACTCCAAGGACCTGCGCGCGGTGGAGCATGTCGCCCGGCTGGCTGAAATCGGCGTGGATTCCCTGAAGATCGAAGGACGGACAAAATCCGCCTACTACGTGGCGCGTACCGCCCAGATTTACCGCCAGGCGATTGACGATGCCGCTGCGGGTCGCGCCTTCAACACGGCGCATCTGAGCGCGCTGGAAAACCTTGCCAACCGCGGCTACACCGATGGCTTCTACCAGCGCCACCATACCGTTGAATACCAGAACTACCTCACCGGCTTATCGGAAAGCGCGCGGCAGATGTATGTCGGCGACATCGTCGCCTATGACCCGGCCAAGAAAATGGCGGAGGTGGTAGTGAAAAACCGCTTCGCCGTGGGCGACCGGCTGGAACTCATCCACCCCGCCGGCAACCGCGAGATGGTGCTGGAACAAATCTTCAACAAGAACGGCGCTGCCATAACGGAAGCGCCAGGTAACGGCTGGGTGGTTCACATCCCGCTCAGCGACAATGTCGACAGGGCGATGCTGGCGAGGTTTCTGTAAATCCCCACCCCAGCCTTCCCCTTCAAGGCTAATCTATGCACACATCTTTGCAAGCTGTTGATTTAGCTCCCTCTCCCCTTGCGGGAGAGGGCTGGGGAGAGGGGTGCAATTAAAACCGGCAGTTGGCACAAGCGGTGTAGCCTGGATGAAGGCCAAAGGCCGTAATCCGGGCGCTTTATCATTTTCGATACCCGCATAAAGCAGACTATGCCTCGCCCTCAGGCGTGGCGTAGATCCTGTGTATGCTGATGTCGGCGCCGTTGAACTCCTCTTCCGGGTCCAGGCGTATCCCCACCAGCTTTTTCAATAGTCCGTAAACCACGAAGCCGCCAACCAGCGCGATAACTACGCCCATCAGGGTACCGATCAGTTGCGCGGCAAAACTCACGTTGCCGATGCCGCCCAGCGCCTTGAGGCCGAATATCCCGGCCGCAATCCCGCCCCATGCACCGCACAGGCCATGCAGCGGCCAGACGCCGAGCACATCGTCAATTTTCCATTTGTTCTGGGTCAGGGTAAACGCCCACACGAACAGCGCACCCGCCACCCCACCGGTGATCAGCGCACCCAATGGGTGCATCAGGTCGGAGCCGGCGCACACTGCCACCAGGCCGGCAAGCGGTCCGTTATGCACGAAGCCGGGGTCATTCCTGCCCACCACCAGCGCGGCCAGAATGCCGCCCACCATCGCCATCAGCGAATTCACCGCCACCAGGCCGCTCACGGCGTCTATGGTCTGCGCCGACATGACATTGAAGCCGAACCAGCCCACCGTCAGTATCCACGCACCCAATGCCAAAAACGGGATGCTGGAGGGGGGGTGCGCTGCCACCATGCCCTCCTTGGTATAGCGGCCGCGCCGTGCGCCGAGCAGCAGCACTGCCGGCAGCGCAATCCAGCCGCCCATGGCATGCACCACCACGGAGCCGGCAAAGTCATGGAATTCCGCCCCGAAAGTCCCTTTCAGCCAGTCCTGCACGCCGAAGTGATGATTCCAGGCGATACCCTCGAAGAAGGGATAAACGAAGCCCACCAGAAGGAAAGTTGCCGCCAGCTGCGGATTGAATCTGGCCCGCTCTGCGATGCCGCCGGAGACGATCGCCGGAATCGCCGCGGCAAAAGTCAGCAGGAAGAAGAACTTGACCAGATCGTAGCCGCTTTTCTGCGCCAGCACCTCGGCACCGGAAAAGAAATTCACCCCATAGGCGAGGCTATAACCGATAAAGAAGTAAGCAATGGTGGATATGGCGAAATCCACCATGATTTTCACCAGAGCGTTGACCTGATTTTTCTTGCGCACCGTACCCAGTTCCAGGAAGGCGAAGCCTGCGTGCATCGCCAGCACCATGATCGCGCCCAGAAGGATGAACAATACGTCGCTACCGGTCTTGAGATTTTCCATCGTCGCTCCAGAAATAAATGTTTCACCCCAGACAGCAATAATTGGGCCAGAATTGAATTGCCCTGTTTCGAATAGGAACTTTCCAAAACAGTGCACTTAATGACGCACCAACTTAGTGCAAATATCCATTATGCGCTCCGAAACGGTGCTCGATTGAACCAGTCAATTGACAACATGCCGTCACCTGATAGTATTGAAGTATGATGAATAAGTTGCTTTGCCTTGATGCCAACATCCGGATACCCCCTGCTTTCCAAGCAATGGCATTGCTTGTTGTTTCCGCGCTTTTCTGCCTGTCTGGCGCTCATGCCGGTACGGAATCCGACGATACCATCAGTGCCTCTTCCGTGGTTTTCACCCAAGCCAAACGAGATGCCATTGCAGCACCGGATATCCTGCCCGATCAGGGAGAAGGCGCAAGAGCTGCAGCGCCGTCCGAAGAAGACAAGCGGTTTCGGACGCAGGCGCTAATTTGGGGCGGAGCCGGCGCCGTCGTGGCCTATGGCGCCGCCAACTGGTGGAAGGATGGATTCTCCGGGCATTTCCGCACCGTTAACGAAGGCTGGTTCGGGCAGGACACCTATACCGGTGGCGCGGACAAGATGGGTCATGCCTATGCCCCCTATGTGGGAACCCGCCTGCTCGCCCGCGCCTTCGAATGGGCAGGGCACGACCGCGACTCTTCCCTCTACCTGTCAGCTGCAACCGTGTTTGGCACCTTGCTGGCAGTCGAAACACTCGACGGTTTTTCTAACAGATACAAATTCAGCAAGGAAGATTTGATCATGAATGCCGTCGGCACCGGGTTGGGCCTATTGTTCGAGAAAAACAAACGCCTCGACGATCTGTTCGATTTCCGCCTGCATTACTGGCCTTCCGGCGATGCGAAACGACTCAACCAGGTAGGACCGATCGGCGACCATTCAGGCCAGACCTATCTGTTGGTCGCCAAGGCAACCGGCATACCGCAACTGAGAAACCATGATGTGTTGCGCTATTTCGAACTGGCTGCGGGCTACGGTTCGCGCGGCTACGAGCCCAACGAAGGAGCGCCCGCGCCAGACCGCAGCCGGCATGTCTACTTCGGCATTTCGCTGAATATTTCGGAGATATTGAGGAACACGGTGTTTCGCGATTCTGCAGAGAAAAGCCGCAGCCAGCGCGTCACCGATACCGTCCTGGAGTATGTTCAGGTTCCCGGCACCGCCGTACTGGCCGACCACCGGCTTTAGCCGTTACTGGGAATCGATATCCAGTCCGAAGCGGTGGGTATGATTGATGGCGTTGAGTAGCGGTTTGAACGGGATGCTCGGGCCGAACCTCTTGACGATCGCCATGAACGGAAGATCCGGGCCATTCGGGTCGAACTGGTAGCGACCGGAAGTCATGTCGTCGAACATCTGGCGCAATTCCTTGTCCATCGCATCCACCCAGGGCAGGATCATGGTCTTGCGCTCCTCGTCGTCCTCGACGATGGCGCGCAGCTCATCCACTTCGTAAACCGCCTGGTGAACCAGGTCGATGTATTCGTCTAAAGTTTTCGGGTTTTTCATGATCACTCCTTTTGGTGCTGTAAAACAATCGGGGGCGACCCGCAGGCCGCCCCCCAAGTTGCTGCCGTAAAAAATTGTTATCTTTACTTCTTGGCAATTTCCTCAAGCTTGGTCGCACGAACCAGCTGGCCGTCCAGCGCGGCTTCCTGAGCAGTGCCGCCGTAGGCGACGGTGATCAACTGAGAATAATACATCACCGGGATGTTGAACTTGGTGCCGAAGCGCTTGTTCACTTCACCCTGGTAAATCTCGACGTTGGCCTGGCACAGCGGGCAAGGCGTGACGATCATCTCGGCACCATGATCGTAGGCGGACTCGATGATGTCCTTGATCTGTTTCTGGCTTTTTTCCGGTTCGGAGAAGGCCAGCGCGCCGCCACAGCAGGTCACCTTCTGGTCGTAGGGTACAGCTTCACCACCCATCGCCTCGACCAGGTTGTCGAGATACATGGGATTTTCGAATGATTCACCGGCAAGACCGAACGGGCGGTTGGTCTGGCAGCCGACGTAACCGGCGAACTTGATGCCCTGCAACGGATTCGTTACCCCCTTTTTCAGTTCATCGAAACCGAAATCCTCGACCAGCACCTCCGCCATGTGGCGCGCCTGCTGGTTGCCTGCGTAGGCCAGACCCGCCTCATTCAGCGCCGTGTTGGCTTCGGCCAGGGTCTGCGAGCTGTGAGCAAGGCGCTCCTTGGATTCACGGGTGGAAAGCCAGCACGCCGCACAGGTCGCGACCAGGTCCATGCCCGGGTTATGCTTTTCGGACAGCGCCATGTTGCGGGCAGACAGCGTGATGCGCGGCAGCTCGCCACCTTCGGCATAGCCGATGGACGCGCCGCAGCAGTTCCAGTCCGGGATTTCCTTCAGTTCGATGTCCAGGTATTTGCACATCGAATTGGTCGACTTCAGGTAGTTGTCCGAGGACGCCTTGGTCTGTGACGAGCAACCGGGGTAAAACGAGTAAGTCTTTTTAGCCATCATTGACTCCTTAGGAGGCGAAATTCTTGCGGCGGTCTTCGATTTCCCGCGCTTTCTTCAGCATGGCATGGAAGCCGGCCTTGTCCTTGACGCCGTGCCCACCGAACAGTTCCATCGGATTGAGGCGTTTCGCCTTCACCATGCCCAGGCCGACACTCTGCATCGCCATGGCGTTCTTGATACCCTGGGCGAAACCGTCCTTGAAATAAATACCGAGAGAGAGCTTGAGCTCGTTGACGCGGCCGGTCTGCGCCAGATTGTTCCAGAACATGGTGGCAAACTGCTGCGTCGGCTGCTTCTTCGGCGATAGTCCCAGGCGGTGGGCGTAATTGGCCAGGCCGTGCATGATGTGGGTGATCGGCAGCTTGCGCGGGCAGCGCACGACGCAGTTGTAGCAGGAAGTGCACATCCACATCGAATCGGAGGTCAAGACCTCCTCGCGCTTGCCGGCGCGGATCATCATGAAAATTTCCTGCGGCGGATGCGCCCAGTGCGGGCCGAGCGGGCACGAGCCGGCGCAAACGCCGCACTGCATGCACATCTTGACCCATTGGCCTTCCTCGACCATTTCCTCGACTTCCTTGAGGAAATTATTGTGATATTTTTCGCTCATTTGCCGTCTCCTAGAAGCCCTTTAACGGGCTCATGCCGATTTCCTGGATTTTCGCCGCGTAATCGTTGATCAGTTGCGGCACGCGCTCGATGTCGGTGATTGCAACCTCGAAGGTGGCAACCCGCTCTTCTTCCAGGCTCATGTTCTTCAGGGTATCGCCGATCTTGCTCATGCGGTAGCTGGCAAGTTCCGATCCCTTGACGAAGTGGCACTGGTAGTCGTCGCCGTGCTTGCAACCCATCATCATCACGCCGTCGTAGCCGCTGCTCAGCGCGTCGTTGATCCAGATGGTGTTGACCGAACCCAGACAACGCACCGGGATGACGCGCACGAACGCACTGTAGACGTTGCGGTTCATCGCCGCCATGTCGAGCGCGGGGTAGGCGTCGTTTTCGCAGGCCAGAATCAGGATGCGCGGCTTCTCGGAAAACTCGTCGGGAACGTCCACCGCTTTCAGTTGCGAGCCGACGGTATCAATCGAGTAGTTCTCGAAGGAGATTACGCGCACCGGACAGGCGCCCATACAGGTGCCGCAACGGCGGCAACGCGATTCGTTGAACAGCGGGAAGCTTTTCTCGTCTTCGTCGATGGCACCGAATGGGCATTCCACCGTGCAGCGCTTGCACTGGGTGCACCCCTCGAGACGCACTTTCGGGAAGCTCAGATCGCCCGAACGCGGATGCGCGGCGCGGCCCAGACCGGCATTCTCGACCGCCTGGATCGCCTTCATCGCGGCGCCGGTGGCGTCTTCCATCGCCTGCACCATGTCCATCGGGCGGCGCACCGGGCCGGCGGAATAAATGCCGGTACGGCGAGTTTCGTAAGGGAAGCAGATGAAGTGAGAATCGGTGAAGCCATACTTCAGCTGCGGCACGTCCGGACCTTGACGATAGGTCAGGTTGAGCACGGAAATCGGCTTGACGGCACCCTCCGCCTGGGAAGCGTTGTAGGCTTCCAGCAGGGAGTTGTCACCGGCCGCAGCGGCAATATCCGCCTTCAGCTTGGTGTCGATGTCGACGCCGGAATTCGGCACCTGACCGGTAGCCAACACAACCAGGTCGGCATTGTCGATGGCGGTCTGATCGTTCAGGATCAGGTCGTGAAAATTCACCTTGCACTGGTTGCCGGCGGCTTCGACGCTGGAAACCTTGCCCTTGGTGAAGGTCACGCCCTTGTTCTGGCCGCTGCGGTAAAAATCTTCACCATTGCCGGGCAAACGCAGATCAGTGTAGATCACCACCGTGTCGATGTCAGGATTGGCATCCTTGAAGTACATCGCCTGCTTGACCGAAGTCGAGCAGCAGGAACCGGAGCAGTAAGGCAGATGCTTGCCGGTATCGTCGCGCTGGCCGGCGCACTGGACGAACACCACGGTTTTTACTTCGCCGCCGTCGGACGGACGCTTGATCGCGCCATCCTTAGCCGCCTTGGCCAGCGTTTCCAGCCCGGCCTGATCGACCACGTTTGGAGACTTGCCATAGCCCAGTTCAGGCAGGTTGTTGGCGTCGTACAGCGAGAAACCGGTGGCCTGAACAATGGCGCCGACTTTCTCTGCCACAGTAGGGCCGGACTCGACGCTTATCTCGACTTCGAAACGACCTGGAGCACCGTCAGTCTTGCTGGTGGTGGCGTTGAGGTAGACCTTGATATTGGCGTCAGCCTCGATCGCCGCAACCATTTCCGCTACTGGCGTAGCTTGCGGATCGGCATACGGCGACTTGCCCGGCGAACGCTTGTGCAGCTTGGCCGCCCAACCGCCCAGGGCGCCGGATTTCTCCACCAGCACGACCTTGTAGCCGGCCTTGGATGCCTCCAGCGCAGCGGTCATGCCTGACACGCCACCGCCCACCACCAGCACGGTACGCTCGGTAACGGCCGCCGGATTGCCCTCAGGCAGGGTCATTTTCTTCACTTCGGCGCAGCCCATGCGGATATAGTCTTCCGCCATCTCCTGCGTGGTTTCGCGCGCCTCGTCGGTCTCCGGCTGGCTCCAGATCACGCCTTCGCGCAGATTGGCGCGTGACACGGCGACATCGGTGAACCCGAACGCCTCGGTCTTGGCGCGACGCGAACAGGCACCGATCATGACATGAGTCACGGCTTCGTTGGCGATGTCGTCGCGGATCATCTTGACGCCTTCGGTGTTGCACAGGAACTCATGTTCCCTGACCAGCGCGGCCTTGCCTTCCTTTTTCGCTACACCGGCCAGTGCCGCCGTGTCCAGGCGGTCGCCCAAACCACAACCCTGGCAAATGTAGGCTGCTACTTTCATATCTGCCATTTAATCAACCCTCCACTCTGGCAACACGGTTAACCACCTGGATCGCGCGCAAGGCGCTCGCAGTGGCGCTCTGCACTGCACGGTTCACATCTAGCGGATTGGATGCGCAACCCGCGCCGAAGAAAGCGTGGTTGGCCGGATCGGCTTCGATAAAGCCGCTCGAATCGGACACGATTTCCGCCGGGAGGTTGGCGCCCTTGACGGACGGCTCCATGCCGACTGCCAGCACGACCAGGTCGTGAGGGGTCGCGTAGCGATGGTAGCCTTCGGTATTCACGCCGTGCAGAATCACGTCGCCGGTCTTCTCGTCCTGAACGGCCTTGGCCACCTTGGATTTGATGAAGCTGACCGTCGGGTCCTTCTGCACTTTCTGGTAAAAGTCTTCGAAGCGATCGATCGCGCGGATATCGATGTAATAGATGGTGGACTTGCCGGCGTCACCGTAGGCTTCACGCACGTAGTTGGTCTGCTTCAGCGAGGCCATGCAGCAGATGCGCGAGCAGTGACGCAGATGGTTCTCGTCACGGGAACCGGCGCACTGGATGAAGGCGATGTTCTTCGCTTCCTTGCCGTCGGAGGGACGCAGGATTTTGCCCTTGGTCGGGCCATGGATGTCGGCCAGGCGCTCGAACTCGACGCTGGTGATCACGTTCTTGAAGCGACCGTAGCCGTAGGGTTGAATCTTCTTCGCGTCGTAAGGCTGCCAGCCGGTTGCCCACACCACCGCGCCGGCCTTGACCTGGATCGTTTCCTCTTTCATGTCGAGGTCGATCGCGCCGTATTTGCAGGCGGCTTTCGCGCGGTCGGCATCGGGCGTGCCAATGATCGCCGGATCGAGCACGAAGCGCTGCGGATAGGCCATCGCGTTCGGCAGGTACGCCGCCTTGTGCTGGCCAAGGTTGTAGTTGAACGGATCGTCGACCATCGTTTCCACCGCGCGCCCGCAGTCGCCGCAGGCGGTGCAGCTCTCGTTCACATAGCGCGGCTTGATCTTGATGGAGGCGGTGTAGTTGCCTGTGCTGCCTTCGATGCCCGTGACCTCAGCCAGCGTCAGCACGCGGATGCGCGGGTTGCCCTTGAGGCGACGCAAGTTGA
>JAUYSN010000276.1 GCA_030696235.1 Sulfuricella sp.
AGAGGTATCAACCATCTGCGCCAGATCGTGGTTGGTCAGGATTTTTTCCGGCAGGTAGCCGCCGGTACCGATAATGCGTGAATACATCAGGCCTTTTCCTCGCTCAGCAGGGCCATTTGTTCATTGATCCGGCGCAGCACGCTGTTGCGCACTTCCTCGACCGCTCGCTCAATGGCGAACTGAAAGGCGAAACTATCCGCCGAGCCGTGACTTTTCACCACCACCCCTTGTAATCCGAGGAGGCTTGCGCCGTTGTAACGCCGATGGTCGAGGCGTTTCTTGAAAGCGCTGAGAACGGGATAAGCGATGAGGCCAGCCAATTGGGTCAGGAGGTTGCGCTTGAATTCCTGGCGCAAGAAAGTCGCCAGCATCTGCACCAGTCCTTCCGATGCCTTCAGCGCAACATTGCCGACAAAACCGTCGCACACCACCACGTCCGTGGTTCCTTTATAGATATCGTTGCCTTCCACGTTGCCATGGAAATTCAGATGGCTCTGGCGCAACAGCTCGGCGGCCTGCTTGACCACCTCGTTGCCCTTGATGTCTTCCTCGCCGATATTGAGCAGGCCGACGATGGGGGCTTCCTTGTGCTCCACGGCAGAAACCAGCATCGCACCCATTACCGCGAACTGGAGCAGGTGGTTGGCAGTGCAATCCACATTGGCGCCAAGGTCGAGGACGTGGGTGTGGCCGTTCAGCGTAGGCATCATCCCGGCAATGGCCGGCCGTTCTATCCCCGGCAGCATTTTCAGGACAAAGCGGGAGATGGCCATCAGCGCACCGGTGTTGCCGGCGCTAACGCAAGCATTCGCCTCGCCGGTTTTTACCAGGTTGATGGCGACGCGCATGGAGGAGTCTTTTTTGTTGCGCAAGGACAGCGCGGGCGGATCATCCATGGTAACCACCTCGCTGGCATGATGAATGCGCAGGCGAGAAGTAACCGAGGCCTTGAGGGATTGAAGCTCGGCTTCAATCACCTCGGCCAAGCCGACTAATACTATATTGACTTCAGCGTCCCGTTTCAGGTACGCCAGAGCAGCAGGGACAGTGACATGGGGTCCGTGGTCGCCGCCCATGGCGTCGATCGCAACAGTGATATCCATTACGCTCGCTGCAAACCGCCTTTACCGGACGCCAGGTAACGCCGTTTATTCGCCTTTGGCACGCGCAACCTTTTTACCGCGGTAGAAACCGCTGGGACTGACGTGGTGACGCAGGTGAATTTCCCCGGTGGTCGGCTCCACGGCCAACGGTGGGTTGGTCAGGAAGTCGTGCGCGCGGTGCATGCCACGCTTGGAGGGGGATTTCTTGTTCTGTTGTACAGCCATGATAACACTCCTAATTTTTTCTCAAATCTTTCGTTTTCAGCGCGGCCAGTGCACTAAAAGCATTTTGTTTATCGGTTTCCGCCTGGCCAAAATCTCCGCCCGCCTTACAGTCACCCGACGCGTGCGTGGGCGCCATCGGCAAGCCCAGCAACACCTCATCCTCGACCAACGCCAGCACATCCATATTCGGATCCACCTTGATAGCGTCGGTCAATTCATCCTCGTTCACCACTGCTGGCAAAACCTGTTCACCCTCAATCAATTCCAGTTCGGAATCGAGGTCAACAGGATAAGCCAGAGCCCCAAGGCAACGCTGGCACCTAAGTTGCAGAGTGCCCTTGACGGCGCAAACCAGAAAAAGCTGATCGTTCTCGCCGCGCTTGCCGGTCAGGGTGTACTCCAGCATACCGCTGCTGGAAAACAGTAAATCCTGCAGCCGACTCAGGTTTGCGACCGCGACTCTACCGTTTAGCGATTCGCCGTTGCGCGCAAACTCGATGCTGTTGATGACGACCTGTTCAGGCATAAGGCGCGCATGATATAATTTTTACGATTGGCTGTCAAAAAACAAGCTCCAAGAGCAACACTCAAGAGCAATCCCAAGAGCAATCACAGCAACTTGATGTTTCGATAATTTAACGGGTTCTCGCGTGATCAAGAAAATTCTTATTGCCAATCGTGGCGAAATCGCGGTCCGCATTGTACGCGCCTGCTCCGAAATGGGGATTAAATCCGTCGCCATCTATACGGATGCCGACCGACATGCCCTGCACGTCAAAAAGGCCGACGAATCCTACAATATCGGCTCCGACCCGGTCATTGGCTACCTGAATGCACATAATATAGTTAATCTTGCCGTTGCGGCAGGTTGCGATGCACTGCATCCCGGCTACGGCTTCCTTTCGGAAAATCCCGTTCTGGCAGAAATCTGCGCCAAGCGAGGCATCAAGTTCATCGGCCCATCTCCGGAGGTCATCCGGCAGATGGGCGACAAGATCCAGGCTCGCAAAGCCATGATCGATGCGGGAGTGCCGGTAATACCGGGCAGCGAACACAATCTTGACAACGTCAAGCAGGCTGTGGAACTGGCCGCCAGGATCGGCTACCCTGTCATGCTTAAAGCCACCAACGGCGGTGGTGGACGCGGTATCCGCCGCTGCAACAGCGAAGAAGAACTGATCAAGAATTATGATCGCGTAGTTTCCGAAGCCACCAAGGCGTTCGGCAAGCCTGAAGTATTCATGGAAAAATGCGTACTCAACCCGCGTCACATCGAAGTCCAGGTCATCGGCGACAGCTTCGGTAGCGTGATCCATTTGTTCGAGCGCGATTGTTCGATCCAGCGCCGCAATCAGAAGCTGATTGAAATCGCTCCTTCCCCGCAACTGACCCGCGCCCAGCGCGACTACATCGGCAAGATCGCAGTGCAGGCCGCCAAGACCGTCGGCTACGAAAACGCGGGCACGGTGGAGTTTCTGCTTGACCAGGACAACCAGTTCTACTTCATGGAAATGAATACCCGTCTGCAGGTAGAACACACCGTAACGGAAACCATTACCGGCATCGACATCGTACAGGAGCAAATCCGCATCGCCAGCGGCCTGCCACTGCAGTACAAGCAGGAGGACGTCAATTATCGCGGCTTCGCCATGGAATTCCGCATCAATGCCGAAGACCCGAAAAACGATTTTCTCCCCAGCTTCGGCCGCATCACTCGCTACTATGCGCCAGGCGGCCCCGGCGTGCGCACCGACGCGGCCATGTACACGGGTTATGGTATCCCTCCCTACTACGACTCCATGTGCGCCAAACTCACTGTTTGGAGCCTGACTTGGGAAGGCGTGGTCGAACGTGGCAAGCGCGCCCTGAACGATATGGTGGTCTATGGGGTGAAAACCACGATTCCTTACTATCAGGAAATCATGAAGCACCCGGATTTCCGCAGTGGAAAGTTCGATACCAGTTTTGTGGAAACCCACCCCGAACTGACAAACTATTCGGTGAAGCGCCCCAAAGAATTGCTTGCAGCCGCCATCTCGGCGGCAATCGCGGCCCATGTGGGGCTTTGATTTCGACTTATTGATTTGTAACCTAGGATAAAGCATGGCTAAAGTTTTCATCAGCGATCTGGTACTACGCGACGGACATCAATCCCTGATTGCGACCCGCATGCGCACTGAAGATATGCTGCCGATCTGCGCCAAGCTGGACAGCGTGGGTTTCTGGTCGCTGGAAGCCTGGGGTGGCGCGACCTTCGACGCCTGCGTGCGTTTTCTGCGCGAAGATCCGTGGGATCGCCTGAAGAAACTGCGCAAGGCACTGCCCAACACCCGCATCCAGATGCTGCTGCGCGGCCAGAATCTGCTCGGCTACCGCAATTACTCGGATGACGTGGTGCGCGCCTTCGTTAAAAAATCGGCCGACAACGGCGTGGACGTGTTCCGTATTTTTGACGCCATGAACGACCTGCGAAACCTGCGTGTTTCCATCGAGGCGGTAAAAGCCAGCGGCAAGATCGCCGAAGGTGCGATCAGCTACACCACGAGCCCAGTGCACAACATCAGTTACTTTGTTAATTTAGCCAAAGAATTCGAAGCGATAGGCTGCGATACCCTGGCCATCAAGGACATGGCCGGCCTCCTCACCCCCGCCACCACAGCGGAGCTGGTCAAGGCAATTGCCGCCGCGGTGAAGATGCCCATCCACATGCACAGTCATGCGACATCCGGCCTGTCGGCGATGTGTTTCCTGCGTGCAGTGGAAAATGGCGCGACCATTCTGGATACCTGCAACTCCTCGTTTGGCGAGGGTGCCAGCCATACTTCCACGGAAAGCATGGTCGCAGCGCTGGCCGGCACCGAATACGACACCGGCCTGAGCCTGCCACTGCTACAGGAAATCACCGCTTATTTCCGCGAGATCCGCAAAAAATACTGGCAGTTCGAAAGCGAATTCACTGGCGTGGATAGCCGGGTGTTGGTCAATCAGGTTCCCGGCGGCATGATTTCCAACCTGTCCAACCAATTGAAGGAACAGGGCGCTCTCAACCGCATGGATGAAGTGCTGGCAGAAATCCCACGGGTGCGTGAAGATCTGGGCTTTCCTCCGCTGGTTACGCCGACATCACAGATTGTCGGCACCCAGGCAGTCTTGAATGTGCTGACCGGCGAGCGTTACAAATCCGTCACCACCGAGGTCAAAAACTACCTGCAAGGCCGCTACGGCAAGGCTCCCGGAGAGGTCAACGCACAGGTGCGTAGCATTGCCATCGGCAATGCCGAAGTCATCACCTGCCGGCCGGCCGATCAACTGGAAGACGAGATGGACAGGCTGCGCGGCGAGATCGAAAGCATCGCCAAGAGCGAGGAGGACGT
>JAUYSN010000280.1 GCA_030696235.1 Sulfuricella sp.
GTGATGGCGTTCCTCGGCGCCGGCGTGTGGGGCTTCCTGCACACCCTGGCCCCGGTCAACTTCTACACCCACGGCACGCAGATCACAGCTGCCCACGGCCACATGGCGTTCTACGGCGCGTATGCAATGGTGGTGATGTGCATCATCTCCTACGCCATGCCGATGCTGCGCGGCCGTGCCGCCAACAGCGAGAAGGCGCAGGTGATGGAGATGTGGTCGTTCTGGCTGATGACCGTCGCCATGGTGTTCATCACCCTGTTCCTGACCGCCGCCGGCATCCTGCAAGTCTGGCTGCAGCGCGTGTCCACCTCGCCGCTCGGTTTCATGGCGGCGCAGGACCAGGTAGCGCTGTTCTACTGGCTGCGTGAAGCTGCCGGCCTGGTGTTCTTTGTTGGCCTGGTCGTGTACATTGCCCACTTCTTCGTTGGGGGCGAATCCAAAGAAGCCGCTTAAAGCTTGAAAGGGAGGGGTTCGCCCCTCCCTTTTTTAACTTCAAATACCAGACTGTTTTAATAGGCTATTATCCCCAGGCAGCAAGCGCTAAAATGTCGCGTTTTGCGCCACACCGGTTAACCATCAATGTCTACTCAAACCCTTACCCTGGATAGCCACAAGCCCGGCACTCCACCAGGAGATCTGGCGATCTGGTTTTTCATTTTTGCCGAACTGCTGGCATTCGGCATATTTTTTCTTTCTTAC
Organism: Sulfuricella sp.; assembly: GCA_030696235.1. Classification (GTDB taxonomy): domain Bacteria; phylum Pseudomonadota; class Gammaproteobacteria; order Burkholderiales; family Sulfuricellaceae; genus Sulfuricella. The sequence goes on from JAUYSN010000280.1 coordinate 700, forward strand.
GCTTTTGCCCGCGCCCACAATGTCGAGCTATTCAACGAATCGCAACAACACCTCAATCGCGAATCCGGCGCCGTCAATACCGTGATCCTGATTACCAGCAGCTATTTCGTGGTGCGCGCCGTTGCCGCCATCCGCGAAGGACTGTCGCGCCAGTGCGCCCACTGGCTGAGCGCGGCCATCGGCCTGGGCGGCGTATTCCTGGTCATCAAACTGTTCGAGTTTCACGCCCATTTTTCCGCCGGCATCTCGCTCAGCACCAACACCTTCTATATGTTCTACCTGTCGCTCACCATCTTCCACTTCATGCACGTCATCCTCGGCATGGTGATTCTGGCAGCGGTGATGCTGAAGGCGCGGCGCGGCGGCTATACTGCGGAGCACCACACCGGCGTCGAGACCGGCGCTTCCTACTGGCACATGGTGGATCTTCTGTGGATCATCCTGTTCCCCCTGGTTTACGTCATTCGTTGAGAGAAAATGCATAACATCGAAAACCAGCGCAGTCAGTTTATCCGTCCCTGCACCCGCGTCTGGCTCGGGCTGCTGGTGCTGACCGCCATCACCTACGGCATCGGCAGGATGGAACTGGG
>JAUYSN010000282.1 GCA_030696235.1 Sulfuricella sp.
GCGGCCACGGTTTTTCCGGCCGGGATGGTGAAGCTGACATCATGCAGAATCGGGCGGTCGGCGTTGTAGGCGAAGCTGACGTGCTCGAACTTCACTTCCCCTCCGAGCACGGCCAGCGGGCGTGCATCCGGCGCATCTTCCACTTCTTTCGGACGGTGCAGCAGGGTAAACATGCGTTCCACGTCGGTCATGGACTGCTTGATCTCGCGGTACATCACGCCGAGAAAGCTCAAAGGCTGGAACATCTGCAACAGAAAGGCGTTGACCATGACCAGATCGCCCAGCGTGAGCGTGCCTTCCACCACGCCGTTCGCCGCGCGCAGCACCATCAGCGTGACGCCGACGGCGATGGTGCCGGCCTGCGCCGCATTCAGCAGGCCGAGCGAACGCTGGGATTGCAGGGCCACCCGCTCCCATTCCGCCAGGCTGGCGTCGTAGCGCGCAGCTTCATAGCGCTCGTTGCCGAAATACTTCACCGTCTCATAGTTCAACAGGCTGTCGATGGCGCGGCCATAGGCTTCGGAATCCAGCGCGTTGGCGCGGCGCACGAACTGCGTGCGCCAGTCGGTAATGGTTACGGTAAAACCGATATACGCCGCCAGCGTCACCAGCGTAATCAGCCCGAACACCCAGTCCAGCTTGACGAACAGGATGGCCGCCACCATCAGGATTTCCAGCACGGTGGGCGTGATGCGGAACAGCAAGTAGCCCACCAGGCTGGAGATGGCCTTGGTGCCGCGCTCGATGTCGCGGGTGATGCCGCCGGTCTGGCGCTCCAGATGAAAGCGCAGCGACAGCGCATGCAAGTGCTGGAACACCGCCATGCTCACCCGGCGCATTGCACGCTGCGTGACCTTGCTGAACACCACATCGCGCAGGTCGGCAAAAGTGGTGCTGGCAAAGCGCAGCAGGCCATAAGCGATGATCAGCGCCAGCGGCAAAACCAGATCGGCGCGCGATTTGTCCAGCGCATCGATGATCTCCTTCAACACCAGCGGCACCATCACCGCCGCCAGCTTGGCGCCGATCAGCAAGGCCAGCGCCAGCAACACGCGCCCGCGAAACTCCCACAGATAGGGGAACAGGCGGCCGATCGAACGCAAATCGGTTTGGCCGGGCTGGGGTGTCGTGCTGGAATGGGAGTGCTCGGATAGGGACATCGGGTCTTTAGTCTCTTATTCAGTCAAGTCTTCACAATTTATGAGAAGAATATATCGTAGATCAAGCGCTAACGCGGCTTTCCGGGTAGTCATGTAGGTTGGCGGTGAACAACGTGAACCCCAATATTTCCCCGGCGGCATTGTGTTGGGGTTCGCTACGCTCACCACCAACCTACATCCCCCATTTTGGTTCCGGCTCGTCCGGTTTAGGCATCTCGGTTAGTGAACTTTGTTACTGCCATGCATCAAACAAAAACCGGCAATTATTTCACACCGCGCAAAATCTGCTCAACTTTGCTTTACCTTGCCGCCACAGGGGATAATAATTCGGGCAAGGTCGCACATATAAGGAGCCTCGCCATGAGCCACAAGCATAGCAGCCTATTGCACGCCATTTTCCATGACCCGGTCAGCGGCAACATCCACTGGC
>JAUYSN010000291.1 GCA_030696235.1 Sulfuricella sp.
TATCGACCGCACCGTGCATACCATGCAGGACGAAGCGACGATTTTTGCCGACCCCAATGACCGCGCCAGCCAGGAATCCGACATGGCGCTGGAACTCAGAAACCGCGACCGCGAACGCAAGCTGATCAAGAAAATTAACGAAACCATCGGCAAAATCGAGGCAGAAGATTACGGATACTGCGAAAGCTGCGGCGTCGAAATCGGCCTGAAGCGCCTGGAAGCGCGCCCCACCGCCACGCTGTGCATCGACTGCAAGACGCTCGACGAACTAAGAGAAAAGCAAGTCGCCAAATGAGTAGGCGACTTGCTTTCAGTGAAGACTAATATTTGCCGCAAGGCCAATGTTATGTCGGAACTAAAAGCAGGTTGCCAAATAAACCATTCACGGCCTAACGTTCCTTGATGCAAACTTCCGCTGCCCATCTTGACCCTGCCCAGAACGAATTCCACCGTCAAATGAGTGGGCTGTTGTACAGCTTGCTTAAATGGGATCAATTGTCCGAATTCTGGACCAAAGTGGACAAGGACGCCGGCTGGTATCTTTATGCCGTTGGCGAGGCCGTGCCCATCGCTCCCGCCACGCCAGCACAGGTGGAAACTTTCATCGTTGAAATGGATGCACTGCTTCAACGCGACCACCGCGAAAGCTACTGCGGCATCGTCTACACAGACAACCTGGACAAACCCTCTTTCATCAAGATCTATGACCCCAATCATCTGGGTGTCTCCTGCGGCTCCAGCAAAACACCAACCTTGCCCGGCTGGATCATGAGCCAGGTCCCTCCCATCGAACTGCATCTGAAATACGCCCTGCCAGCCAACCGCCAGCGCTGGTGGCAAGGTCTGTTTTCTCAGGAATAGCGCACAAAAGAAAGCCCCCCTGGCTTTCGCCAAGGGGGCTTGTTCACCCTAACCCGAAGAGAGTTAGGCTTCGCTACCTTCCGGCTTCTTCGCCACTACCGGCGCTTCTATCAGAGCCTTCATGGAGAGGCGCAAACGGCCCTTCTCGTCAGCCTCCAGCACCTTGACCTTGACAACTTGCCCCTCGGTCAAATGATCGGAAACAGCATTCACCCGCTCGTGAGCGATCTGGGAAATATGCAGCAGACCATCCTTGCCCGGTAGCACGCTGACAATCGCACCGAAATCCAGCATTTTGATTACTTTGCCTTCATAGGTCTTGCCAACCTCAACTTCGGCGGTCAGCTCTTCAATGCGCTTCTTGGCCAGATCACCAGCTTCCGAGCTCAGGCAGGCGATATTCACCGTACCGTCCTCAGTAATGTCGATGGTGGTGCCGGTTTCTTCGGTCAGCGCACGGATCACCGCGCCGCCCTTGCCGATCACGTCACGGATTTTTTCCGGGTTGATCTTGATGGTGATAATCCGCGGCGCATAGGCAGACATCTCCTGACGAGCATGCGGCACGGCCTCATGCATGATACCGAGGATATGCATGCGGCCTTCTCGCGCCTGACTGAGTGCGACCTGCATGATTTCCTTGGTGATACCAAGAATCTTGATATCCATTTGCAATGCCGTGATACCTCTATCCGTGCCTGCAACCTTGAAGTCCATGTCGCCGAGGTGATCCTCGTCGCCCAGAATGTCCGTCAACACTGCAAAACGGTTGCCATCCTTGATCAGGCCCATGGCAATACCGGCCACATGCGCTTTCATCGGCGCACCCGCATCCATCAGCGCCAGGCAGCCGCCGCAGACTGAAGCCATCGAGCTGGAACCATTGGACTCGGTAATTTCTGAAACCACGCGCATGGTGTAGCCGAATTCTTCCGCACTGGGCAAGGCCGCCACCAAAGCACGTTTCGCAAGACGGCCATGACCAATTTCGCGGCGTTTCGGGGTGCCCACACGGCCACATTCACCCGTTGCGTAGGGAGGGAAGTTGTAATGCAGCAGGAAACGATCTTTGTACTCGCCCTGCAATGCATCGATGGTCTGCTCATCACGCCCGGTACCCAGTGTGGCAACAACCAGCGCCTGGGTTTCACCGCGGGTGAACAGCACCGAACCGTGCACGCGCGGCAGAACACCGGTGCGAATGGTGATAGGGCGAACGGTACGGGTGTCGCGTCCATCAATGCGGGGCTCACCCTCGAGAATCTGGCTGCGCACGATCTTGGCTTCCAGATCCTGGAAAATGCCCTTGATCTGGTTAACGCGGGCGGTGTCCATGTCTTCGGTAATCAGTTCGCCCAGTACGCGATTGCGGATCACATCGATTTTCTGGTAGCGGTCCTGCTTCTGGCGGACCTTGTAAGCTTCGTTCAGATCGGCCTGGGCCAGCTGAGCGACTTTTTCGATCAGAACCTGGTCCTTCTCTGGCGCCTTCCAATCCCATGGCGCAGCCGCCACTTCATCGGCAAGCTCGTTGATCAGGTTGATCACTGCCTGCATTTCATCATGGCCAAACACCACTGCGCCCAACATCACGTCTTCAGGCAGCTCCATGGCTTCGGATTCGACCATCAGAACAGCCGACTCGGTGCCTGCAACGACCAGATCCAGCTGGGAGGCTTTCAGTTCTGTCGCAGTCGGGTTCAGCACGTACTCGCCATTTACATAAGCGACACGCGCCGCGCCAATCGGGCCGTTAAAAGGGATGCCGGAAATCGCCAGGGCGGCGGAAGCGCCGATCAAGGCAGGGATGTCGGAATCGATTTCGCTCTCGGAGGACATGACGGTAGCAACGATTTGCACGTCATTGTAAAAACCCTCAGGGAAAAGCGGGCGCAACGGGCGGTCGATCAAACGGGAAGTCAGGATTTCCTTCTCGGAGGGGCGACCTTCACGCTTGAAGAAACCGCCAGGTATCCGGCCAGCCGCATAGGTCCGTTCCTGGTAATCGACCGTCAGCGGAAAGAAATCCTGGCCGGGTTTGACGTCTTTAGCGCCAACCACCGTAACCAGCACTACCGTATCGTCCAGGCTAACCATAATGGCGCCAGAAGCTTGACGGGCGATTTCTCCGGTTTCCAGCGTCAGTGTGTGACGCCCGAACGCAATACTTTTCTTGATATGGCTCAAAACGTTATCCTCTACTTAATCGTAATCTTCTTTATCGAGTCGGCAGGACTTCTAAACAATCCCTGCTATGGCCATTGCCGAATCCATCCTTGCGGAATCCTCGCTCCCGATGGCGGACGCGAGAAAGCAGAAATTACTTACGCAAGCCGAGGCGCTCAATCAGGGTGCGATAGCGGTCCACACTGCTGCCGCGCAAGTAATCCAGCAGCTTGCGGCGCTTGCTGACCAGCTTCAGCAGACCACGACGGGAATGGTGATCCTTGGCATGGGTCTTGAAATGGCCGGTGAGATCGTTGATGCGCGCAGTCATAAGGGCAACCTGCACTTCGGTCGAACCGGTGTCGCCCGTTGCTTTTTGATAATCCTGCACTATTTGTGCCTTTTGGGCGCTGTTCATTGACATTAATTTTCTCCGAAAATAAAACGCGTTATTTTACCTTGTATTATGAGATATTCTCAAGTAATTCTCGCAGCCTTCTCTCACTAGCACCCGCGAAAAAAATCTGTTACACCGTACTCTCGACAACGAGTCTTTTGGGTGCAATCTTGCCGTCATCCGCGATCTCGCCAATACCGACAAGGCACTGACCTTCATCGTACAAAACCACTACCCCATCATGCACCTGCTTCGGCATCCAGATCGCCTGCCCTTGCCGAAAATAATAGGCGCTTTCCCGATCCAGTGTTATTTTTGGCAGCCCGTCCAGCAGGCAGTCCGGCGGCAATAGCCGCGCATCCCTGGCCTCCAAGTCCAACCCATCAAGCTGCTCCAGGGTCACAGTCTGGCCAATATCAAAGCCGCCAATACGGGTGCGCCGCAATGCCTGCATAAAGGCGCCACACCCCAGTACACGACCCAGGTCTTCCGCCAGCACCCGAATATAGGTACCCTTGCTGCACGCCACCGTAACGCTCAACTCGTCGCCAGCAAAGTCGTCCAGAGTTAAGCTGTAAATCGTCACCGGGCGCGCCACCCGCTCAATCTCAACCCCGGCACGAGCATAAGTATAAAGCGCCTTGCCCTGAAATTTGAGGGCCGAATGCATCGGCGGCACCTGGAGAATGGGGCCAATAAACTGTTGCAGCGCCTGTTCCACCTGGCCAAGCGACAGATCGAAGACGTTGCTGCTGGTCACTTCCCCCTCGGAATCCCCCGTGGTGGTGGTTTTCCCCAGTTTAAAAACCGCCTGATAGGTTTTGCCGGCATTCAGCAGAAACTGTGAAAACTTGGTGGCCTCTCCAAAGCAGATCGGCAGCAAGCCCGTTGCAATCGGATCCAGATTGCCGGTGTGCCCCGCCTTGGCGGCTTGATACAGCCTTTTGGCCTGCTGCAGAGCGCCATTCGACGAAATTCCGTAAGGCTTATCCAGCAGCAGGACACCACTAATGGGGCGCTTGATCCGTTTAAACTGCAATGGGCTATTCTTCTCGTTGATGCGCTTTATCTGAGGCAACTGCCTCGTCGATCAGTTGGGACAAGCGCACCCCATTCTCGACGGAAGTATCGTAGATGAAATGTAGCTGGGGCATGATCCGCAGTTTCATGCGGTGCGCCAGTTGCGAACGCAGGAAGCCGGCGGCATGCTCGAGACCCGCCTGCGCCTTGGTCGCCTGCTCAGCCGACTTCATCGTGGTGA
>JAUYSN010000307.1 GCA_030696235.1 Sulfuricella sp.
GCGATCAAGGATGTCGGCATCATCGGCGTCGATTCCGGCTGGGAAATCCACGTCGCCGGCAACGGCGGCATCAAGACCGAGGTGGCGCAATTCTTCGCCAAGGTAAAAACGGCCGAGGAAGTGCTGGAATACAGCGGCGCCTTCCTCCAGCTTTACCGCGAGGAAGCGCGCTACCTGGAACGCACCGTGCACTGGGTGCAGCGCGTCGGCCTGGATTACGTCAAGGCCAGGGTGGTCGATGACGCCGAAAACCGCAAAGCACTCTATGAGCGGCTGCTGTTCGCGTTGCAGGATACCAAGGACCCCTGGTCGGAGATGGCCGCCGCTCCCGCCCGGAAGGAGTTCGAGGTGATCTCGGCTTGAGGGGCTGCTCAGAAATGGGTGCTGTAAACCAGCTGCCCGTTGTACTGTTCGTGGCTGGTGGTGATGCCGGTCACGCCCGAGGTCGCCGTCACCTTGGGCGCATAGCTGAAGGCCAGGTCGAGGTGCGACTTCTTGCCGATGGCATAGCCGAAGCCGGCGGTGATGTGATTCTTGATGGTGGCGGGGAACAGCGCATTGAGATAGGTGTCCGGCACCGGATTGTTGGCCATGTTGAGGCCGCCGCGCAGGGTCAGCGCATCGGTCATGCGGTAGGCGGCGCCGAGCATCACCACATCCTGGTCACTCCACTTCTGATAAAGGGTTGCATCAACATAGCCACCACCAGTCGGGGTGAATACCATGCGGAAGTCTTTCATCACATTGCCCCAGCCAATCCGCTTCCAGTCGGCCGCTACCATTAAATGGTTATTGGCTTGATATGCAAAACCCAAGCCGTATGTTTCGGGCCACTGGAAGTTCTTGACGCTGATCGAACCAGGGATTTTCATTTCAGCGACCACACCAGTCTTATCGAGCAAACTCAAACTGGCTTCCCTGGCATTCAGGTCACCCAACCAGGTTTTAGAATGGTAGGTACCCCCGATAGTGAGCTGGGGATTCACTTTATAGGTAAAGCCCAGTTTTCCGGCATAACCCGTGCCCACAGCCTGGCCGGTAAAATCGTTATCGTTGGAAAAATCAAAGTAACCCGCAGCGTTCGCGCCTCCAATCAAGCCAACCTGACCCGCGAGTGCTCCACCAGTTCCAGCATCAGCAGTAATCACACCCGAAGCGCTGCCGCCAGGAACCATCATCGGGGACATTTGGGACGCAAAATCCATGGCCATTCTCAGATCCATGCCGGCCCAAACGTAATCCAGCGAGCCGCCAATATTCAGATCCGGGCTGACATTATAAGCGACAGGAAAGATCACCCGCCCAACGCTGACTTCGGAACGGTTGACCATGCCGGGCGTTAACGCGAATATCGAGTTGCCATTGTATTCGGTGCCCATGCCGCCCTGGCCATACACGCCGACACCGAACAGCAGCCCGTTCTGCTTGCGGACCCAGCCGAAGGCCGGGCCGCCGAACATGTCGGCGCTGGAGCGCGATGTCGTGCCGCCGGCGGATGATTTTACCTGCGGCGCGAGAAAACCGAGCGCCAGATCCAGATTGGCTCCCGCCTCCATCATCGCCAGCGTCGCCGGGTTATTCATCATCGCGGCCGTGCCGTTGTCGTAGGCCATCGAGGCGCCGCCCATGCCCATGGCCGTAGCACCGTAGCCTTCCATGTTCATGCCGTTGGTGGCGGAGGCCAGTTGCGGAAGCGCGCACGCCGCCAGGACGCCGGAAAATATAATTTGTTTTGCTTTCATGGCATAAACTTCCAGCAGAAAATTTGAGCTCGACAGAGTATCAGCTAACTTAACTATTAAAAAATATTGATATGCTTATATTCACCACCACACTACCACTAATTTCAGGATATGAACATCCGAAATATTCCTCTAGCCGGTAATTTCCACAAACAGGCCACACGCTGCGCCTGAATCTTGTAAATTCAGGCCATTTTCTATACGCTTCAAGCAGATAATTAAGGAGCCCTGCCCCATGACCATCGACGCAACAAAGCTGGTGGAAGCCATCCTCAAGGCGCATGCTGCCGAAATGCACGGCGGACGAGGTGCACAGCGGCCAGTCGTCACCCTCTCACGCGACTATGGCAGCGGCGGTCGCGAGATTGCGCAGCAGCTGGCCAAGCATCTGGCCGTGCCGGTCTACGACAAGGAATTGCTGGACGCGGTGGTGGAACGTTCCGGCGCAGATCCGCATCTGCTGGCCCAGCTCGACGAAAAAAACCGCGGCTTCTGGGATAGCTGGATCATCTCGATGCTGTCCGGCGAGAACGTGCTGGATGATAACTACCTCCGCCACCTGGCCAAGGTGGTGCTGGGCATCTTCCATACCGGCAACGGCGGTGTCATCATCGGGCGCGGCGCCCATCTCGTCCTGGCGCAGCAGAAGGTGTTCCGGGTGCGCATTATCGCCTCCCCGGAAACCTGTAGCGAGCGGATTGCGCACAAACGCCAGATCAGCCTGGAAGAAGCGCGCAAGGAAGTTGCCCGCGTCAACGAGGGCAGAGCCAGGTTTGTCTGGGATGTTTTCAAGAAGCGGCTCAACGAGCCCACCGCCTTCGACCTGACGATCAATACCGACCGTTTAAGCAAATACGAGGAAGTGGCGGAAATCATCATTTTCGCCATGCAATATCATCACCTCAATATTACCTGAGACCCGTAGAACCAGTCCGGCGATGAGCGCCCCTATCGAAGCCGCCATCCTCCAGGTCAACATCGTCAGCCTGCAAGGTGAAATCTACTCCGGCAAGGCGCTACGCGTTGCCGCGCCCGCCCTGCTCGGCGAGGTTGGCATACACCCGCGCCATGCACCGATGCTTACTCCACTCAAAGAGGGCGAAGTGCGCATCCTTACTCCAGGCAACACGCTGGAGCTGATTTATGTCTCGGGCGGTCTGCTTGAAGTGCAGCCGACACTGGTGACCATCCTCGCCGATACCGCCGCTCGCGCGAAAGGCAGCGACCAGGCCGCCGCCACGGAGGCCAGAAGACTGACCGCGGAAGCGATGCAGCATCTGGATCGTTTAACCGCCCATGACAGGGCTTACGCAGAACTGCTGGTCAGCATTGCAGAAATGATGGCTGAAAGAGAACGCCTCAGGAAACGCCGCCGCTGGTGAGAGCTGCCCCTTACTCTTGATCCTCGCCACCGTTCCCGGTAATGTACCTTCCTCAAATCAATGTAACCGCCTGATGGTCGCTCTCAATCAAAATCTTGGCACCAAGATTGTCAACATCCTGATCGTCTTCTTTTTCGTTTCGCTCGCAGCGATCGGCATGACCCTGTACATTTCCTGGCAACTGGAGGGAGCTGGCGCGGCGATCAACGATGCCGGCAGCGAGCGCATGCGCTCCTACCGCATGGCCTACCTGCTGTCGCAAAGCACTCGTGAAAAAACCGACCATGCCGGGATTAAAACCGAAATCCTGCACGAAATCGACCTTTTCGAATCCACCCTGCGCACCTTGGAGGAAGGCAATCCCGCGCGGCCGCTGTTCCTGCCGAAAGAGCGGGAAGTACAACTGCAAATGAAATTGCTGCGGCAGGAATGGATGGATCGGATGAAGCCACTGACCCTGGCAATCCTGAACAGCGACAGGGCAACCAGCCAATCAACGCTGGACAATGACTACCAGCCGGCCTTGCAGAATTTTGTCGGGATGGCGAATGAACTGGTGCTGATGGTGGAGCGCAGCAATTCCCGCAATACTGCCTTGCTGCGTTCATTCCAGTTTGGCCTGGTGATGCTGGCGCTGACCGGCACCCTCGTCCGGATCTATCTATTCTTTCTGATGGTCATCCGGCCGGTAAAGAAACTGCAGGAAGGCATACAACGCATGGCGGAAGCGGATTTCAGCGTACGCCTGCCAGTGCAAAGCAAGGATGAATTCGGCGCGCTGGCCAACGGCTTCAACCAGATGGCGGATCGACTGGAGAATCTTTACAGCACGCTGGAACAGCGGGTGGAGGAAAAGACCAGCAGCCTGGAGGACAAGAACCAGGAACTGGCGATATTGTATGAATTAACTGCCTTCCTCAACAAGCCTGCTTCGGTGGAAGACCTGTGCAGAGGCATCCTGAAAAAACTCATGGGCATTCTGGCCGCGCAAGGCGGCCTGGTACGTCTGACCGCACCGAATTCGGACGCGCTGCATGTCATCATCCATGAAGGGGTGTCGGATGAATTCGCCCAGAAAGAGGATTGTTTGCCTCTGGGTAAATGTCTGTGCGGAGAGACGGCACAGAGTGGCACGTCGGTATCGTGGAACCTCAATATCGAGGCGCCGCGGCCGTTGCTGCTCCACTGCAAGCGTGATGGTTTCCAGTCGGTTTCCGCCATTCCTATCCGCTCCAAGACGCACATACTGGGCATTTTCAACCTCTTCTTCCACGAACCGCGCGTATTCGACAGCATGGAAATCCGGCTGCTCGAAACCATCGGCCTGCATCTCGGCGTCGCCATCGAGAACCAGCGCCTGGTTTCGCGTGAGAAGGAAATGGCGGTATCCGAGGAGCGCAATCTGATCGCCCAGGAGCTGCATGACAGCATTGCCCAGTCCCTCGCTTTCCTCAACATCCAGGTGCAGATGCTGGCGGACGCGCTGCGCCGC
>JAUYSN010000310.1 GCA_030696235.1 Sulfuricella sp.
CGGGCGGGTGACCACATAGGTGGCGGCAAGCAGCGCCGTGCCGACGACCGCGAAAGCGGTGAGGATGCCGGCGGAGGCGGAGGCGTGGCGAAGGATGCTGGTGGTCATGGTTTCATTCCGGAGTCGTGGCCGTATACCCGCGGCTGGGTGTAGGCGTCGATCAGCGGCACGGCCGCGTTCATGATCAGGACGGCGAATGCGATGCCGTCCGGGTAGCCCCCGAATACTCGAATGACGTACACGAGGAAGCCGACGCTGGCGCCGAAGACCAGCTTGCCGAGCGGCGTGGTCGGGCTGGTGACGTAGTCGGTGGCAATGAAGAATGCACCCAGCATGGCGCCGCCGGTGAAGAGGTGAAACATCGGCGTGGCATAGCGGTTGGGGTCGATGCCGTTGAACAGCGCGGCGACCAGAGCCAGGGTGACAAGGAAGGAAACCGGGGAATGCCAGGTGATGATGCGCTGCTGCAGAAGGAACAGGCCGCCGAGCAGGTACATGGCGGCGACGACTTCACCGCCCTTGCCGCCGAAATTGCCGAAGATCGGCATGTGCTTCACTTCGCTCACGGTGTGCTGGAGGTTCAGCTGGGTCTTCAGGGTGTCGAGCGGGGTGGCCATGGTCACTGCGTCGAGATTGACGCCTTGCAGCGTGCCGCTGAAATAGTACTGCAGCGCTTCGGAAAATCCGACCGGGTGCTGCGACAGCAGCAGCGGCGCTGTCCATTGCGTCATGTAGGAGGGGAAGGAGATCATCAGTACGGCGAAGCCCACCATCGCCGGATTGAACAGGTTGTTGCCGAGGCCGCCGTAAAGGTGCTTGGCGACGACGATGGCGAAGGCGGTGCCGACCACGATCAGCCACCATGGCGCCAGCGGCGGGATGGACAGCGCCAGCAGCCAGGCAGTGAGCACGGCGCTGCCGTCGGTCAGGAAAGGTTTTACCGGATAGTTGCGCAGTCGCAGCATCGCCGCTTCGGCCACCAGGGCCGTGATGCTTGCCAGGGCAATGCTGATCAGGATGCCGGGACCGAAGAAGAAGTAATAGACGGCGATCGCCGGCAGCAGAGCGGCCAGCACCAGCAACATGATGGTGCTGACGCTGCTGCCGGGGGTAAGGACGTGGGGAGAGCTCATGAGGGTTCCGTGTTGTTTTCCGGTGCGGCCGACTGTTCGGAAGGCGGGTTGGCGGAAGCAGCAGCTGCCTCGGCTTTTTTCGCCTTGGCGCGTTCCACGGCGGCCTGAATGGCGGCCTGCTTTGCCGCTGCGACGGGATCTTCGACCCCGCTGGCAGCGGCCGCGGCTTTTGCCGCTGCGGCTGCAGCCGCCTTCTCGGCCATGCGGGCCGCTTTTTCTGCTTTCTCGCGTTCTTCCCTCATCTGTTTGAACTCGAAGCGTTGCTTGGCTAGCTCTGCTGCCATTTTTTCCCGGTCCTGTGTGGCAATTTCGCTCATGGCATAGCGGAAATAGGAGACCAGCGGGATATGGCTGGGGCAGACATAATCGCAGCAGCCGCATTCGATGCAGTCAAACAGGTTGTAGGCGCGCGTCTTGTCGAAATTCTTGCTTTGCGAAAACCAGAAAAGCTCTTGCGGCTGGAGGTTGCACGGGCAAGCCTGGGCGCACTGGGTGCAGCGGATGCACGGCATGGCCGCAGGCTTGGGCGGGAATAGCGCGGGCGAGGCGGCGATCACGCAGTTGATCGCCTTGGTCAGGGGGGCTTCGAGATTGTTCAGGTCGAAGCCCATCATCGGCCCGCCGATGATGTAGTGGCTGGTATCGGATCTGGCGCCGC
>JAUYSN010000318.1 GCA_030696235.1 Sulfuricella sp.
GCGTCAACGACATCCTGGTGCAGGGCGCGGAGCCGCTGTTCTTCCTCGACTACTTCGCCTGCGGCAAGCTCGATGTCGCCACCGCCACCGAGGTCATCAAGGGCATCGCGGCGGGCTGCGAACAGGCCGGCTGCGCGCTGATCGGCGGCGAAACCGCCGAGATGCCCGGCATGTACCCGGCAGGCGAGTACGACCTTGCCGGCTTCGCCGTTGGCGCAGCGGAAAAAGACCAGCTTATCAATGGCTCGACCATCGCCGCCGGCGATGCGGTGCTCGGGCTCGCCTCCAGCGGCGCGCACTCGAACGGCTATTCGCTGATACGCAAGATCATCGAGCGCAGCGGCATCGACCTGAATTCGGATTTCCACGGCCGCCCCCTGCGCGACGTGGTGCTGGCGCCCACCCGCATCTACGTCAAGCCGGTGCTGGCGCTGATGGAACAACTGCCGGTCAAGGGCATGGCCCACATCACCGGCGGCGGCCTGCTCGAAAACATCCCGCGCGTGCTGCCGGAAAATCTGACGGCGGTACTCCGGAAAAACAGCTGGGACATGCCGCCGCTGTTCTCCTGGATGCAACAGGAAGGCAACGTGGCCGAAAAGGAAATGCACCGCACTTTCAACTGCGGCATCGGCATGGCGGTGATCGTCGCTGCTGCGGATGCCGAGCGCGCCATGCAACTGCTGCGCGACGCGGGCGAAACGGTATGGCAGATCGGCAGCGTCGAGAAGCGCACCGAAGGGCAGCCCCAGACCGTGGTGCAATGACCACAAGAACAATCATTATCCGCAGATTGCGCAGATTCACGCGGATGAAGCATGGCATTGCCCAGCACCTTGGCTCACTTTAAAAACGCATGCGGGAAAGACCCGAAAAATGAATTGTTGTGCAGAAATCTGCGGTCATCTGCGTAATCTGTGGATGACGGAATGAAGTCCATCGTCATCCTCATCTCCGGGCGCGGCAGCAACATGCAGGCGATCCTGGAGGCCAGGCTGCCGGTCAAAATCGCCGCAGTCATCAGCAGCAACCCCAACGCCATCGGCCTGGAAATCGCCAGGCAGCACGGTGTTCCCGCCCTTGCGCTGAACCACCGCGACCACGAAACCCGCGAGGAATTCGACACCGCCCTGGCCGCCAGGATCGATGGATTCAACCACGACCTGGTGGTGCTGGCGGGCTTCATGCGCATCCTCACGCCGAATTTCGTCAATGATTACAATGGTCGGCTG
>JAUYSN010000343.1 GCA_030696235.1 Sulfuricella sp.
GAAGAGCCGCATTACCCACACCTGAAGGACCCCTTCGCCGGCAAGCATACCGTCGGCGTCGAGGTGGAGAACGTCTGCTTCAGCTACGGCGAAACGCCGGTGCTGAACGGCGTCAGCCTGAAAATCCGGCCGGGCGAAAAGGTGGCGCTGGTGGGCGCTTCCGGCGGCGGCAAGTCGACCCTGGTGCAGGTGATACTCGGGCTATATCCGCCATCCTCCGGCATGGTGAATTTCGATGGCGTGCCAATGACCGAAATCGGCATGGAGGTGGTGCGCAGCCATGTCGCCACCGTGCTGCAGCACCCCGCCCTGTTCAACGACACGGTGCGCACGAACCTGACCCTGGGCCGCGAGCTCACCGACGAACAGCTGTGGCAGTCTCTGGAAGTGGCGCAGCTGGCCGACACCGTGCGCGAGCTGCCGTGCGGCCTCGACACCATCGTCGGCCGCCAGGGCGTGCGCCTCTCCGGCGGCCAGCGCCAGCGCCTGGCGATCGCGCGCATGATCCTGTCCGACCCGCAGGTAGTGATCCTGGACGAGGCCACTTCGGCGCTCGACGCCGAAACCGAGGCGAAACTGCATGACGCGCTGCGCGCGTTTCTGAAAAACCGCACCACCCTGATCATCGCCCATCGCCTCTCCGCGGTGAAACAAGCTGACCGGGCCTACGTTTTCGATGGCGGCCGGATCATCGAGGAAGGCATGCACGATGAGCTGATCAAGGGTGACGGGCTATATAGCAGGCTGTACGGGCGGCTGCAGCACTGACTGGAACCTGGAATCAGCCCCATCGATGTGACCCGGCAATTCCTGCACCGTGCGGATGTCGTACCCCCCTCAAGTCTTTTGTTGCTATAAATAAATAGCCGGCGATGAGTTTATTTTCTGTATTTCCATGAATTAGCTCCGGGATGAAAAAATCAGGTAAGGGTTTTATGCAGGCAGTGATAACCCGTTGTGCCAAAACTCAATAAGTTACATTGAATAAACGTGGGTGAATTATCATGGGGTCACAGTTACTGAGCAAAGAAGGTGGACTGACCCGTAATTCATACTACGAAGCAAGTGTGACGCGGCCGCCAGCCTCTCCGGCGCTGACGGGGCGCGTCACGGCAGATGTGTGTGTGGTCGGCGGCGGTTATGCCGGTTTGTCGGCGGCGCTGGAGCTGGCAGGGCGCGGTTATTCGGTCGCGCTGCTGGAAGCGCAGCGGGTCGGCTGGGGGGCTTCCGGCAGAAATGGCGGTCAGGCGCTGGTCGGTTTCGGTTTCACCGGCCTGGAGGCGATTGAGGTGCAATTGCCCGCCGCAGATGCGCGCCGCGCCTGGGATATCTCGGTTGAAGCCATGCAGCTGCTGCGCGAGTGCATCGCCAGCCATGCGATCGAGTGTGATTATGTCGCCGGTCACCTCAGTCTCGCCGTTAACACCAGGAAGGCGCGGGCGCTGGAGGCGTGGGTCAACCACGTGGCGCGCCTCTATGACTATCCACTGCAACCCATTAGCGCCGCTGAGGTGGGCAACTGGGTCGCCAGCAAACGTTTTCATGCGGGCGCCTTTGATCCGCAATCGGGCCACCTCCATCCCCTGAAATATTGCTTCGGCCTGGCTGCCGCCGCTCGCGCTGCCAGTGTGCAGATCTTCGAAGACTCAGCAGCCATCCAGATCGAACGCGGTGACAAGCCCGTTGTTAAGACGGCACAGGGCGAAGTCGCCTGCCGCTTTGTAGTGCTGGCAGGCAATGTCTACCTTGGTGAATACGGCAAGCGCGTTGCGCCGGAACTGATGTCGCGCATCATGCCGGTCGGCACCTACATCATCGCCACCGAACCGATGGCCAAAGAGCGCGCCGACGCACTGATCCGTCAGCGTGCTGCGGCCTTCGACACCAATCTGGTGCTCGACTACTTCCGCGTGACTGCCGACCATCGGCTGCTGTTTGGCGGCGGCGAAAGCTACAGCACTGCAACACCGCTCAATCTGGTGGGTCGCATGCGGCAGCGGATGCTGGCGGTATTCCCGCAGCTGGCGGATCTGCCGGTGCCGTATGTGTGGGGCGGGTTCGTCGACATCACCATGAATCAGGCGCCTGACTTTGGACGGCTGGGCAGCAATATCTATTACGTGCAAGGATTTTCCGGCCATGGCCTGGCGCTGGCGGGCATGGCGGGCAAACTGGTGGCCGAAACCATCGCCGGGCAGGCAGAGCGCTTCGATCTGCTGTCGCGCATCAAGCACCATCCGTTTCCGGGGGGTGAGTTGCTGCGCACCCCGGCGCTGGTGCTGGGGATGCTCTATTACCGGCTGCGGGATCTGCTTTAAATGTTTGCAAAGCAGGAGCATCTTGGGACAGCAGATGAAACCAGAGATCAAACACGCACACTTTCCCGGTAACCTGGTGATGGTAGGTTTTGGCAGTATTGGCCAGGCCATGCTGCCGCTGCTGTTTCGCCACCTTGAGATCCGCCCGCAACAGATAAGGATAGTGGCCGCGAATGAGGACGGCGCTGCCATCTCCCGCGAATCTGGCGTTGCCTTCATGCTCTGCGCACTGACGGAGCAGAACTATCTCGCTGCGCTCGAACCGTGGCTGGACAAGGATGATTTCCTGCTCAACCTCTCGGTCGATGTCTCCAGCCTGGCGTTGATCGAGTTGTGCCGCCGGCGTGACGCACTGTACCTGGACACCAGTATCGAGCCGTGGCCTGGGGGTTACACCGACAGTTCGAAATCGGTGTCGCAGCGTTCCAATTACGCCCTGCGTGAAGAGGTCCTGGCATTCGGACGCGCCAACGGGCCAGGCCCCACTGCCATCGTCACTCATGGCGCCAATCCCGGCCTTGCCTCAGCCTACGTCAAACAGGCGCTGCTTGATATGGCTGTGGATAGCGGCGTGGTGGTGAAAAAGCCCGCACGCCATGAGGAGTGGGCCGGGTTGGCCTGCCGCCTCGGGATCAAGGCGATCCATATCGCCGAACGCGATACCCAGACCTCAATCCGGCGCAGGCAGCGCGGCGAGTTCGTCAACACCTGGTCGGTGCCCGGTTTCATCGGCGAAGGTCTCCAGCCTTCAGAGCTGGGTTGGGGCACTCATGAGCGTCATTGGCCAGCGGACGGTGCGCGGCACGGATTTGGCTGTGATGCCGCCATCTACCTTAACCGTCCCGGCGCCGCCACCCGCGTGCGCAGCTGGACGCCCCTCGAAGGCTCTTACCAGGGCTTCCTGATCACACACTGTGAGTCCATCTCCATCGCCGATCATCTGACGCTCAGGGAAAACGGCACAGCGGTCTACCGGCCAACGGTCCATTACGCCTACTACCCCTGCGATGACACCGTGCTCTCCCTGCACGAAATGGCGGACAAGCACTGGCAGCCGCAGCGCAACAGGCGGATTATCCGCGACGAAATCGTCGCTGGCATGGATGAGCTGGGGGTGCTGCTGATGGGCAGTGCCAAGGGTGTCTACTGGTACGGTTCGCGCCTCTCCATCGAGCAGGCACGGCAACTGGCGCCCTATAACAACGCCACCAGTATGCAGGTGGCCGCCGGGGTTCTGGCTGGCATGGTGTGTGCACTGCGCAATCCTCACGCCGGTGTGGTGGAGCCCGACGACATCGACCATGCGCTCGTGCTGGAGATCGCCAAACCGTACCTGGGTGAACTCGTGGGGGTCTATGGCGACTGGACTCCGCTGCGCGACAGGGGCTGGCCGTTCAGTGAGGAGATGGACGTGGACGACCCGTGGCAGTTCAAGAATATGCGTGTAACATGAGCAGCAAACAGGTCTATAAAAGATGCACCTCCACCACCCGAGGCACTCAGCGTATCGCAGTCCCGCGCCTCCGATCTGATGCGGGGCAAGTGGGAGAAGTTCAGCCTGGACATGCTGATTACGCTGGCCATTCGGGCTGGCCGGCATGTTGATTTTCACCTGGCAGCGTAATTCCGCGGAACTGATCAGCCATGCTTAAGAGAATAAAATCCCTGATGTTAATCGTGGCCCTGGCCAGCTGCGCGACCACGCCGTGGACGGACACGCGGCAGGACGCGCTGCGGCAGGAGGCGGGATACCTGGCCGGGCTGGTCAAGACCAACAAGATCACCAAGGTGCAAGCCGCCGACCGGCTCAACATCAGGCGCATCGAACTGGTCGGCCAGAACCCCTACGACGACGAGGTGTTCGCCTATTACCGCCATCTTGCCGGGGAGCGCGACCGCAAGCACATCGACCAGGCCGAATCCCAGTCGCTGATGCGGAAAAAACTGGCCGAGGTGCGCGCCCGCTACCGGCAGGACCCGGGAAAACCCGGTAAGACCCCGGTGTTCACCAATTTCCTGATGGAGCTGTACGGGCTGCCGCCGCTGTGACCACTTGGGCGACTACAACTACAGTATTGCTGATCATCGCCGCAATGGCCGCCGCCTTCCCCTTGCTCGTCCGCATCGGCTTCCGCGCACCGCGCATCATCGAACAGGGCAGCCCGGAAAAGTACGGCCTGGCATACCGGGAAGTCTCGATCCCGACCGTGAACGGCAAGCGCCTGTTCGCCTGGTTCGTCCCGCCTCCGGCTCCCGGCCCCGCTCCGGCCGTGGCCGTGCTGCACGGCTGGGGCGGCAACGCCGAAATGATGCTGCCGCTGGCGCAACCGCTGCATAGTGCCGGCTATGCCGTGCTCCTGTTCGACTCGCGCAACCACGGCCGCAGCGATAGCGACGGCTTTTCTTCCCTGCCGCGCTTTGCCGAGGATCTGGAGCATGCGCTCGACTGGCTGGCGTTGCAGCCTGATGTGGATGCCGTCAGGCTGCCGCGTTAGGGCATTCGGTGGGTGCCGCGGTGGCAAGCATTGCCGCCTTCGCCGACCCGGAAAGCATGATGCGGCGATTCCTCGCCGCGCATCACGTTCCCTATTTCCCGCTCGGCCGCACTGTGCTGCGCTACGTCCAGCACGCCATCGGCCACCGCTTCAGCGACATCGCCCC
>JAUYSN010000351.1 GCA_030696235.1 Sulfuricella sp.
CCAGTCGCGCATCATCGTCGAGATCGCCTTCGTCGGCGAAATCGTCAGCCGCACGGGCGAAAGCGTAAAGGACGCTAACCGGCTGGCGCAGCCGTTTTGGCAGCAAAATGGATGCCACCGGAAAATTTTCGTAGTGTTGAGGCATAGGGTTTTCAGGTAGGATGCTCGCGGAAAAGGAAGCTGACAGCCGGTCGTTGAATATATTACACTATAGGTTTTTGCGAAAGTGGCGGAATTGGTAGACGCACTGGATTTAGGTTCCAGCGCCGCAAGGCGTGGGGGTTCGAGTCCCCCCTTTCGCACCAGACATGCAACAGTCTTTAATTTAGAGGGATAGATAGGTAATGGAAACGACTACGGAAAACTCCAGCTCGCTGCAACGCACGCTTAACCTGGCGGTATCGCTCGCCAACATGGAAGCGGAAGTGGGAAACAGGCTTAAACGGGTGGCGCGCACGGTCAAGATGGATGGTTTCCGCCCCGGCAAGGTGCCGATGAAGATTGTGGAGCAGCAGTACAGCGGCCAGGTGCGCCAGGAAGTCCTGGGCGAGGCGGTGCAGAAAAATTTTGCCGAAGCGGTCCGGGCACAGAACCTGAAGGTGGCGGGCTATCCCCGGATTGAGGCCAGGCCAGCCGAGGGCGAATCCAAAGAGCTGCATGTCGCGGCGAATTTCGAAGTTTATCCTGATGTGGTGGTGGGCGATATCAGCGGAGTGGCGATCGATCGTCCGCAGACGGTGGTTGGCGATGCCGAGGTGGATAAAACTATCGAAATCCTGCGCAAGCAGCGCGTGAACTATGCGCCGGCCGAGCGCCAAGCCGCGACCGGCGACCAGGTCGAGATTGACTACCGCGGCACCCTGAATGGAGAGGAATTCCAGGGTGGCCAGGCCCATGGCTATAAGCTGGTGCTGGGCGAAGGTCATACGCTGAAGGATTTTGAAGGGGCTATCCTGGGCATGACGGCAGGCGAGAGCAAATCGTTTGAATTAACCTTTCCCGAAGATTATCATGCCAAGGAACTGGCCGGAAAAACCGTGACTTTCGCGGTGACGCTGAATCAGGTGGCGGAGCCGAAGCTGCCGGAAGTCGATGCGGATTTCGCCAAGTCGCTGGGTGTAGCGGACGGCAACCTGGAAACCATGCGCAGCGAAATCAAGGCCAACCTGGAGCGCGAAGTGAAAAAGCGCATCGACGGCCGGGTCAAGGAGCGTGTGATGCAGGCTCTGCTCGACGCGACACCGTTCGAGCAGCCCAGGTCGCTGATCGAGATGGAAATTGACCATCTTCGCCAGCAGGCCGGCGAAGATCTGCGTGCTCGCGGTTTAACCGCCAGCGGCGATATTTCGCTGCCGGCCAATTTGTTCGAGGATCAGGCGCGCCGCCGCGTCAGCCTCGGTTTGATCATGTCGGAACTGGTTAATGCGCACCAGTTGCAGGCCAAGCCTGAGCAGGTGCGTGAGCGGGTGAACGAGCTGGCGCAGAGCTATGAGCAGCCGGACCAAGTGCTGGCTTGGTACTATGGTGAACCGAATCGCCTGGCCACAGTCGAATCGTTGGTTATAGAAGACAATGTGGTCAAGTGGGTGCTGGAACGCGCCAAAGTGGTGGAAGTTACTTCCGCCTTTGATGAACTGATGGGGAATAATTAATGATTCATAGTCAGAACTGGGAGCCGCAAAACCTGGGTTTGGTCCCGATGGTGATCGAGCAGAGTGGGCGTGGCGAACGCGCGTTCGACATTTATTCTCGCCTGCTCAAGGAACGGGTGATTTTCCTGGTTGGGCCGGTCAACGATGCGACGGCCAGCCTGATCGTGGCGCAGATGCTGTTCCTGGAGTCGGACAATCCGGACAAGGACATTTTCTTCTACATCAACTCGCCGGGTGGCTCGGTCAGTGCCGGCATGGCGATTTACGATACCATGCAGTTTATCAAGCCGGACGTCAGCACACTCTGCCTGGGCCAGGCAGCCAGCATGGGTTCATTTTTGCTTGCAGCCGGCGCCAAGGGCAAACGTTTCTGCCTGCCGAACTCCCGGGTGATGATTCATCAACCGTCGGGCGGCTTCCAGGGCCAGGCCTCCGATATTGAAATCCATGCCAAGGAAATCCTATACTTGAGACAGCGTCTGAATACGATGTTGGCTCAACACACCGGCCAGTCCGTTAAAACCATAGAAAAGGACAGCGACCGCGATAATTTCATGAGCGGCGATGAGGCGGTAAAATATGGGCTGGTGGATAAAGTACTGGCGAATCGAACCGATATTGCTGGTTGATGCCCAAAATATTTGAGGAAAACTGAAAATGACAGATAAAACCGGCGGCGAAAAACTGCTTTACTGCTCGTTCTGCGGCAAAAGCCAACATGAAGTGCGTAAATTGATTGCCGGCCCGTCCGTGTTTGTCTGCGATGAGTGCGTCGAGCTGTGCAACGACATTATTCGCGAGGAGGCGCAGGGCGATCAGTCGGCAAAGGGCGGAGCTTCCGACTTGCCGGTGCCACAGGAAATCTGCCAGTTGCTCGACGAATACGTGATCGATCAGCCGAAGGCGAAGAAAATCCTCTCTGTCGCAGTCTACAATCACTACAAGCGGCTCAAGAACAGTTCGAAGACCGACGAGGTCGAGCTGTCCAAGAGCAATATCCTGCTGATCGGTCCAACCGGCTCCGGCAAGACTCTGCTGGCCCAGACTCTGGCGCGCATGCTCAACGTGCCTTTCGTTATGGCTGATGCCACCACCCTGACTGAAGCCGGTTATGTCGGCGAGGACGTCGAAAACATCATCCAGAAACTGCTGCAGAAATGTGATTACGATGTGGAGAAGGCGCAGCGTGGCATTGTCTACATTGATGAAATCGACAAGATCTCGCGCAAATCCGACAATCCGTCGATTACCCGCGATGTGTCCGGAGAAGGTGTGCAGCAGGCACTGCTCAAGCTGATTGAGGGCACAACGGCCTCGGTGCCGCCGCAGGGCGGGCGCAAACACCCCAATCAGGAATTTGTTCAGATTGATACCACCAATATCCTGTTCATCTGCGGTGGTGCGTTCAGCGGCTTGGATAAGGTGATACGCATGCGCTCCGAAAAGGGCGGGATAGGTTTTGGCGCCGAAGTGAAGAGCAAGGACGACCGCAAGGAAATCGGTGCCGTGCTGCGTGATGTCCAACCGGAAGACCTGATCAAGTTCGGCCTGATCCCTGAATTCGTCGGTCGCCTGCCCGTTGTCGCGACCCTCGAGGATCTCGACGAGCATGCCCTGGTGCGCATCCTGACCGAGCCCAAGAATGCCCTGATCAAGCAGTATCAGAAACTCTTCGCTATGGAAGGGGTCGAATTGGAGTTCAGGGAAAATTCGCTGCTCGCCATTGCCAAGAAAGCGTTGGCGAGAAAGACCGGTGCCCGTGGCTTGCGTTCGATTCTGGAGCATACCCTGCTGGATATCATGTACGACCTGCCCTCCATGAGTAACGTCGCCAAGGCAGTGATCGACGACGGGGTGGTCAGGGGGGAGAGCCAACCGATCCTGATTTACGCCGATCAGCCGAAGGTGGCCGGTACAGCCTGATGTTTCGCCGCCAAGTCGAAGCAAGCGCCCTTCACGTTTGCCTCCTCGCCCG
>JAUYSN010000357.1 GCA_030696235.1 Sulfuricella sp.
AATCCGCCGGGGCCGCTGCGCAGGCTGGCCGCGCTGCGTCGCGAGTGGTTCCTGCCCGGACGCGCCATGGACCTGGGTTTGGTCGCCCTCGGCCTGTGGGCGCTTGCGCAGCTCACCCCGCTGCTGCTTTCGCTGGATACCGACCACCTGCGCAAAGGGCTGCTGCCGCTGTGGACGCCCGGCTTTCCCTCGCTCTTCAGCTGGCCGCAGCTGGCTGCCTACGCCTGCACCATTACCGGCCTGGGTTTGTTTGGCACGATACTCGCCCGCGCCGAAAAGAACACGGCACTGCCATTCATCGGCTTTGTCGGCGTCGTGCTGCTGGTGAAAATTCTGGTGATGGGCCGCTATCTTGCGCTGGAAACGGCGATTGGCGCCGCCATGGGAATTGCCCTGACGGTTGTTCTGCGCCCCGCCCCCAAGCCACTCCGGTTTGGCGCCGGCGGCTTGGCCTTGCTGGCCGGATTCGCTCTCGCCGAACTGGAACCGGCGGCAAGCGTGATCTTCAAGCCCCTCCAGCCGTTCAACTGGATTCCCTTCCATGGCCAGATGCACAACCTCTCCGTTTTCAGCGAAATCCTTTCGCTGTTCTGGCCGTTCCTTGCCCTGGGATGCCTGGGCGCTTTCGCCACCAGACCCAATCGGCGCAGGTGGATGGCTTTTATCGGCGGTTTGCTGGTGCTGACCTTCATATTTCTGCTGGAATGGCAGCAGCAAACCATTCCCGGACGGAATGCCGACATCACCGATATCCTGCTGGCACTGGCAGGATGGGCCATCCCCTGGTGGCGCCGCATCCACACCGCACGAGGAGAACCGCATGGACAGCCTGGCCGAACTCACCCATAAACTGCGCGACTTTGCCCGGGAACGCGACTGGGAGCAGTTTCACTCGCCGAAGAACCTGGCAATGGCGATGATCGTGGAAGCGGCAGAGCTGGTGGAACATTTCCAGTGGCTCACCGCTGAGCAGAGCTGCGCGCTGGATGCCGCCAAGCGCGAGGAAGTGCGCCAGGAAATCGGCGATGTGCTGATCTACCTGACGCGTATCGCCGATCAGCTGGGCATCGACCCGGTTGCCGCCGCGCATGACAAGATGGTGATCAATGCCGCAAAATACCCGGCGGAACTTGCCCGCGGCAACGCTGCCAAATCTATCGAACTCGAAAAATGATGAGGACATCACCATGAGCTACTATGAAAAACACGTTTTCTTCTGCACCAACGTACGCGAGGACGGCGGGCAGTGCTGCAGCCAGCACGGCGCGCAGGAAATGCGCGATTACGCCAAGAGCCGGATCAAGAAGCTCGACCTCAACGGCGAGGGCAAGATCCGCATCAACAGCGCCGGCTGCCTCGACCGCTGCGGCGAAGGCCCGGTGCTAGTGGTCTACCCTGAAGCGGTGTGGTACACCTACGTGGACAAGGAAGACATCGACGAGATCGTCGACCAGCATCTGGTCAACGGCAAGATCGTCGAGCGCCTGAAAATCTGAGCTTTGCGTAACCCGTCAGGAGTGCAGTCATGCTGAAGCGTATCTTCCTAGCCACCGTGCTGGCGCTATCGCTGAACGGGGCGCAGGCCGTTGAAGCCAAAGGGGCGCCCGCTGTCGAGATATATGGACCGGTGGGGTGCCTGGCCTGCATGGAATACCTATACCATCTCAGCCAGAACGGGTTTGCGGCAACCTTCAAGGGAACCGCTGACATGGCGGCCGTCAAGCGCCGTCTCAGGGTTCCGGCCGCCGTGGAGTCAGTACTTACTGCAAAGGTCGGCGGCTATTTTATCGAGGGGCATGTCCCGGCCGACGACATCAAGCTGCTACTCCGCGAAAAACCGAAGGCCCGCGGCCTGGCGGTGCCCGGCCTGCCGCTCGGCGCGCCGGGATTCGAGGAGACAGACCCATCGTGCGAGGCAGGCTGCACGATACTGGCCGGAGACTCCGAGCGCGAACCGCTCCGCGAACTGTTTTT
>JAUYSN010000303.1 GCA_030696235.1 Sulfuricella sp.
GAAAGGCGGCGACCTCGGCTGGCTTTCGCCGGGTGAAACCGTACCCGAATTCGAACGCGCCATGGATGCCCTCAAGCCGGGGGAAACCAGCGTGCCGGTCAAGTCGCCCTTCGGCTGGCACCTGATCCAGGTACTGGAGCGCCGCTCGGAAGATGTCAGCAAGGAACGGCAGACCCTCATGGCGCGCCAGGAAATCCGCGCCCGCAAGGCCGACGAAGCTTACGAGAACTGGCTGCGTCAGCTGCGCGACCAGGCTTTCGTCGAATACCGGCTGGAAGACAAATTCTGATAGCAAGCGGGAAGCGGTAAATAAATCTAAAAACTGAATTTCACCGCAAAGGACGCGAAGGTTCGCAAGGTAAAACAATTAGTGAATGAATTGTTTTACCTCCCCCATCTGGTAATCAGAGGAATTTGTTCAAGTTCTTGAATTCCTTCGCGCCCCCTTGCGTCCTTTGCGGTTCAACAGCTTTTTGTCGGATAAATAACGAGAACCAAAAATGGCGGCTGCACCCCTCATCCCTCACCCAGTCATCGCCCTCACCGCAGGCGAGCCGGCCGGCATCGGCCCGGATTTGTGCGTGCTGCTGGCACAACACAAACCGGCCGGATCACGTATCGTCGCTATCGCCGACCGCAGCCTGCTTGCCGAGCGCGCCGGACAGCTGGGACTGCCGCTCGATCTGGTGGACTTCTCCCCCGCCGCTGCCGCACCGGATGAACCCGGCGTGCTGGAAGTGCTGCACCGCGACCTGTTCGAACCCGCCGTTGCCGGCAAGCTGAATCCGGCCAACAGCCGCTATGTGCTCAACACCTTGTCCGCGGCAGCGCACGGTTGCCTGGCTGGCACCTTCGACGCCATGGTCACCGCCCCGGTGCACAAGGGCGTAATCAACGATGCCGGCATCCCTTTCACCGGCCATACCGAATTCCTGGCCGAACTGACCGGAACCCCGCAGGTCGTGATGATGCTGGTCGGCGGCGGCCTGCGTGTGGCACTTGTCACCACCCATCTGCCGCTCAAGGAGGTTTCCGCCGCCATCACCCGGCAAGGCCTGGAGCAGACCATCCGCATCCTGCACCGCGACCTGAAGCAGCGCTTTGCATTGCCTAACCCGCGCATCCTGGTCGCAGGGCTCAACCCCCACGCCGGCGAATCCGGCCACA
>JAUYSN010000304.1 GCA_030696235.1 Sulfuricella sp.
CCGAAATGCGCAATGCCGGCAGTTTCAACCTAGAAATTGAAAAAACCTACACCGAGCGTCTAAAAACGGAAATCGATGTTATCAATACCATGGGTTTTCCCGCCTATTTTCTCATCGTCGCCGACTTCATCAACTGGGCGAAAGACCGAGAGATTCCCGTCGGCCCCGGCCGAGGTTCAGGTGCGGGAAGTCTGGCGGCGTACGCCATGCGCATCACCAATATCGACCCCATCCCCTATGGTCTGCTCTTCGAGCGATTCCTCAATCCCGAGCGGGTGTCAATGCCCGACTTCGACGTCGATTTCTGCCAGGACAATCGCTGGCGGGTGATCGAGTACGTGCGCGAGAAGTACGGTGCCGACGCGGTATCGCAGATCGCCACCTTCGGAACTATGGCGGCCAAGGCAGTAGTGCGCGACGTGGGGCGGGTGCTGGACCTGCCCTACAATTTCTGCGACCAGCTTTCCAAACTGATTCCGGCTGCGCCCGGCAAGCAGTATTCGCTCGACGAGGCGCTGACGATGGAGCCCCAGCTCAAGGAGCGCTACGACGGCGAGGAGGAGGTGCGCGAGTTGTTCATTCTGGCGCGCAAGCTCGAAGGTTTGACGCGCAACGTCGGCATGCATGCCGGCGGAGTGCTGATCGCACCCGGCAAACTGACCGATTTTTGCCCGTTGTATCTCGCGCCCAATGCGGACAACGTGGTCAGCCAGTTCGACAAGGGCGACGTGGAGGCGGCCGGTCTGGTCAAGTTTGACTTTCTCGGTTTGCGCAACCTGACCATTATCGACCTCGCCCTCAAGTACATCAAAAAGCTCGACCCGAGCTTCGATCAGCCCCTGGATACGCAGCATTTCGACGATCCGGCAGCCTACGAGGTGTTGAAGAAGGCTAACACCACGGCGGTGTTCCAGCTTGAATCGGAGGGCATGAAGAAGCTGCTGGCCAAGCTCCAGCCCGACCGTTTCGAGGACATCATCGCCGTGCTCGCGCTTTACCGGCCGGGGCCGTTGGGCTCCGGCATGGTGGACGATTTCATCCTGCGCAAGAAGGGCAAGCAGTCAATCGACTATTTTCATCCCGACCTGCAGGCCAGCCTCGCCCCGACCTACGGCGTGATCGTCTACCAGGAACAGGTGATGCAGATCTCCCAGATCATCGGCGGCTATACCTTGGGCGGGGCGGATTTGCTGCGGCGCGCGATGGGCCATAAAAAGCAGGAGGAAATGGACAAGCACCGCAGCCTGTTCGTCGAGGGCGCGCTCAAGAAAGACTACCCGGAAAAACTCGCCAATAGTCTGTTCGACCTGATGGCGAAGTTCGCCGAATACGGCTTCAACAAGTCCCACACCGCCGCCTACGCGGTGATTTCCTACCAGACCGCCTGGCTCAAGGCACATCACACCTCGGCCTTCATGGCGGCGACGCTGTCCTCGGAACTGGACAACACCGACCAGCTCAAAGTGTTCTACGAGGACACCCTGGCCAACAAGGTGAAGGTGCTGGCGCCGGACGTGAATGTTTCCGGCTACCGTTTCGAGCCGGTTTCCAGGACCGAGATCCGCTACGGTCTCGGCGCCATCAAGGGCACCGGCGAGGCGGCGATCAACGTCATCGTCGCAGCGCGCGAAAAAGACGGGCCCTTCACCAGCCTGTTCGACTTTTGCCGCCGGGTGGACAAGCGCACCGTAAACCGCCGTGTGATCGAGTCCCTGGTTCGCGCCGGCGCATTCGACACCATCAACGATAACCGGGCGAGCCTGCTGGCGAGCGTCGGCGTGGCGATGGAAGCGGCGGAACAGGAGAACCGCGATATTCTCCAGAACAGCCTGTTCGATGCCATGGATGACGGCGGCGCGGAAAGCCGACCCGATGCCATGGTGGATGCCGCTCCCTGGCCGATGGTCGAGCAGTTGACGAACGAGAAAAAGGCGCTGGGCTTTTACTTCAGCGGCCACCCCTACGACGCCTACCGCGCGGAACTCGCCAGCTTCATCAAGACCCGGCTCTCCGACATTGCGCCGCAGCAGCAGCCGGTATGGCTGGCAGGGGTGATCTACGCCATTCGTACCCAGATGACGCGGCGCGGGAAAATGGCATTCATTTCCCTGGAGGACGGCATTTCACGCATCGAGGTTTCGGTGTTCAGCGAATTGTTC
>JAUYSN010000367.1 GCA_030696235.1 Sulfuricella sp.
CCGGTTTTCTCTGTGCCCTCTGTGTACTCTGTGGCAAAGTCTCACAGTAAGGAGTAAACCAAATGGAAAAAATCACCCTCACCGTCAAAGGCATGACCTGCATGGGCTGCGTGAAGAGCGTCAAGAACGTGCTGGAGCCGATTCCCGGCGTCGCCGGCGTGGACATCACCCTGGAAAACGGCCAGGTCGCCATTTCCTTCGACCCCGCCAAAGCCGGGCCAGATCAATTCAAGGCAGCGACCCAGGATGCCGGCTATGAAGTTGTCGGTAATGGTTGAAAATTTGAGCCGTATTCTTCATCATGAGTGCCGTGCGAATTAACGTCCTTAAGATGAACCCATTCGACTTTGCTCCCCTGTTCGACCTCGCCCATGGCTTTTCACCCGTGATGGCCGTCGGGGCTTTTTTTCCGTTCCTCAAAAAGGAAACGGAAGCCGCCACCATCAGCCGGGGCAAGCTCCAGGCCATTAACCAGGCTGCTTACCATTTCCTTGAGGTTCGAGGCATGGAGAATTTCCCGGAGACATGAAGGGCGCGCCGGCCGAAAACCATTATCTCTCGCCGCGCCAGACTCTGAATGACATGCAAGTGGAGAAAATCTCCATGGGCGAGTTCGATGAATTCCTGAAGGCACTTCCGGCAACGAAAAAAAGGATGAACAATCATGACCAGCAACAATGAAACGTCAATGGAACAGCGCGTCCTGCGCGTAATGCGCAAAGTTCTGGCGAGTGTCGTCAAGGACACCACTCCACAACCCGGCATGCATCATGCTCTGTCGCAGCAGACCATCGAAGACATCAAGGCCTGCTTCGCGCTGATTTCGGCAAGGGAAATGGAGTTGGCAAGGGAGGCCGGCATCGCCGAGGAAAGGCCCCACTTCAGCGACGACCCGATGAAAGCCAAGGTCGTGCCGATCACCCGATCCAGCCTGAAGAGCATCAAGCCCAAGGATTAAGAGCTTGTCCGTAAATAATTCAGCCCCGCGCCGGGGTCGATTTGACCTGTGCCGACCTGCTCAAAGGTGGTGGGCGCCGCGAGCAATGAGGCCGGCATCGATCCCAGCGCAGCTGGCATAAGGAACAGGAACTTCCTGTCCATGTTCAACTGGCGCGTGGCGCGGTTCAACTGGCGCGCCGCCCCCACAGATCGTGGGCATCGGCGTCGGTAATTTCCACTTCGACGAAATCGCCGGGTTTCAGATTGCCCGCATCCTCGATATAGACCAGGCCGTCGATTTCCGGCGCATCCGCCGCACTGCGGGCGACCGCGCCCTCCTCGTCTACTTCGTCCACCAGCACGGTGAAGGTCTGGCCGATCTTGCGCTCCAGTTTGGCCGCGCTGATTTCTTCCTGCAGCTCCATCAGCCGCGCCACGCGCTCCTGTTTCACCTCTTCCGGCACCGCGCCGGGCAGCTCATTGGCCGTCGCCCCTTCCACCGGCGAGTAGGCAAAGCAGCCGACGCGATCCAGTTCCGCCTCGCGCAGAAAATCCAGCAGCAGTTCGAAATCGGCCTCGGTCTCGCCGGGAAAGCCGGCAATGAAGGTACTGCGTATCGTGATCTCCGGGCAGATTTCGCGCCAGCCTTGAATCCGGGCCAGCGTGCCCTCGATATTTCCAGGACGCTTCATCGCCTTGAGAATGCGTGGGCTGGCGTGCTGGAGCGGCACATCGAGGTAAGGCAGGATCTTGCCCTGCGCCATCAGCGGGATGGCCTCGTCAACATGGGGATAAGGGTAGACGTAATGCAGCCGCACCCACACGCCCAGCTCGCCCAGGGCGCTCGCCAGCTCGGTCATCCGGGTGCGGAGCGGGCGGCCGCCCCAGAAGCCGCTGCGGTACTTGACATCGACGCCGTAGGCGCTGGTGTCCTGGGAGATCACCAGCAGTTCCTTGACGCCGGCCTTCACCAGGTTTTCCGCCTCCTGCATCACTTCCCCCACCGGCCGGCTGACCAGGTCGCCGCGCAGCGACGGGATGATGCAGAAGGTGCAGCGGTGGTTGCAGCCCTCGGATATTTTCAGGTAGGCGTAATGGTTCGGCGTGAGTTTCACGCCCTGCGGCGGAATCAGGCTCTCGAACGAGTCGTGCGGCTGCGGCAGGTACTGGTGCACCGCCGCCATCACCTCGGCCGCCGCATGCGGGCCGGTCACCGCCAGCACCTGGGGATGGGCCTCCAGCACCACGTCGGACTTGGCGCCGAGGCAGCCGGTGACGATCACCTTCCCATTCTCCTTGAGCGCCTCGCCGATGGCATCGAGCGACTCGGCCACGGCAGCGTCAATGAAGCCGCAGGTGTTGACCACCACCAAGTCGGCTCCTTCATAACTGGGCGAAATAGTGTAACCCTCGGCCCGCAACCTGGTGAGGATCTGCTCCGAATCCACCAGCGCCTTGGGGCAGCCGAGGGAAACGAAGCCGACTTTGGGAATGGATTTCATATTCATAAAAAAGCTTTCACCGCAAAGGACGCAAGGTTACGCAAAGGATTTCAGGTTCTTTCGTTTTTCCTCGCGTACCTTTGCGTCCTTCGCGGTAGAATAAACAAATGTACCTTTACATCATCGCAATCGGCTGGGCCTACGTCGTTCTAATGATGGCCGTAACGGCAAAAAGTTTCATTGCCGGCGCGCTGACTTTCATTTTTTACGGCCTGCTGCCTCTGGGCATCGTGTTCTACATCACGCTGCGACAGCTCCGGCGTTCACGCATGGCCGCCCAGGAGCGCCTTGGTCAGCCAGATCGAGCCGATACCCAGCCCGATCAGGATCGCCTGCTGTAGCGTGACAAGCAACTCCGGACGCTTGTGCAGGCCCGGGATCAGGTCCGCCACCGCGACATAAATCATGCTCGCCGCAGCAATGCCCAGGAAGAACGGAATCCACTCGTGCATCGATTGCAGCATGAAGTAAGCAAGCACGCCTCCCACCACTGTCGCCAGACTGGACAGCAGATTGAGCAGGAACGCCTGCTTCTTGCTGTAGCCGGAATGAAGCAGGATCAGGAAATCACCCACCTCCTGAGGAATTTCGTGGGCGATGATGGCCAGCGCGGTCACCACGCCGATCTGGAAATCGGCCAGGAACGCGGCAGCGATGATGATGCCGTCAACGAAATTGTGGAAGGTGACGCCCACCATGATCATCAGACCGCTGCGGCCATGATCGTGGCCGTGATCGCGGGCCGGGACGTGAGCCTCGCAATGGTCTACATGGCAATGCCGCCACAGAACCAGTTTCTCCAGCACAAAGAACATCAGGATGCCGAACAGGATGGTGGCTGCGGTATTTTCGATGCTTTTGGTCAGCTCGAAAGCGTGCGGCAAAATTTCCAGGAATGCAGCCCCGAGCAAGGCGCCAATGGCATAGCTGACCAGCATCGGCACCCACTCGGCGCGCGCCGACATGGCGAACACCGCCGCCACGGCAATGCTGAGAGTGCCGCCG
>JAUYSN010000379.1 GCA_030696235.1 Sulfuricella sp.
GAATTCTTCTGATTTCTTATTAGCCATGATTCGGTGTTCGGCAGTTAACTACCCTCTTCTGCCTGTCGCTTGCAATCCCGATAAACTGGATAAGAAGATACAGGAATCGTAAATATTGAACATAGGGGTTTCCCCTAAAATTTGATTTTTTCTTGATGATGAGTTGACGAATCTCAACCTCAAGCCATGACAATCGCTCGCGAGGCTATCCTGCTCGGCTTTGCCGGTGTACAACACCAGCCACACGGCCATTTTCAATAAATTCCCTTCCCCCTGCGGTAAACGGATTGCCGCGTGCGGCGTTGATATTCCCAATTGTTTCAAAAAATTCCTTGTGATACTCCTAGCCTTGAAGAGCCTACAACAGTTTCGCACGCCAATGCCTCTGAGCGACTTGGGCATGATGCCCGACGCATACGGTACCTTTGTTTTTCCAGACCAGTTGCGAGCATCAACGCAATATGCTCAAATCGCCCTATCCTTCCGGGTTATCCCAAAGAACACGTCGGCTCTGCCGCTCGGCCCGCCAATGGCTGGATCCACTGAGATGCCTTTAATTATTGTATGAAAAAGAAAATCGAATTTCTCAAAATCGTGCCCCTGCGCGGACCGAATATATGGACGTACCGCCCGGTTCTCGAAGCCTGGGTGGACATCGGAGACCTGGAGGATTCGCCTTCCAATACCATCCCCGGTTTCTACCAGCGCCTGTCATCCTGGCTGCCCTCGCTGATCGAACACCGATGTGGTGTTGGCGAGCGGGGCGGCTTCCTGCAGCGGGTGCGCGAGGGCACTTGGCCGGGACACATTCTCGAGCATGTCACCCTGGAGTTGCAGAACCTGGCGGGCATGCAGAGCGGCTTCGGAAAAGCGCGCAGCACCTCGGTGCGGGGCGTATATAAAGTCGTGGTACGGTCGCGCCACGAAGAAGTGAGCCGCGCCTGTCTGTATGCGGCTCGCGATCTCGTCATGGCGGCGATCGAGGATCGCCCGTTCGATATGCCCGCCACGGTTGCCCGCCTGCGTGATCTGGCCGATTCACTTTGCCTCGGCCCGAGCACGGCATGCATCGTCGATGCGGCCTCGGATCGACGCATTCCGGCTATCCGGCTGACCGAAGGCAACCTGGTGCAACTGGGCTACGGCGCCCGGAGCCGCCGCATCTGGACCGCCGAGACCGACCAGACCAGCGCTATTGCAGAAAACATTTCGGGCGACAAGGATCTGACCAAAAATCTGCTCCGGGCTTGCGGCGTGCCGGTTCCCGAAGGACGCCTCGTCGCCAGCCCGGAAGACGCGTGGGAGGCCGCCGGGGAGATCGGCGTGCCGGTCGTGGTCAAACCCCGCGATGGCAACCATGGCCGCGGCGTCTCCACCGAACTGATGACGCGCGAAGAGGTCGAGGCCGCCTA
>JAUYSN010000384.1 GCA_030696235.1 Sulfuricella sp.
CGCTGGCCAGTGCGCCAACCGGCTCGTGCCGGTATTCCTCGGGCAGGGTCTGCATCGAGGGCGCGTTGACGTAGGGCGGGTTGCTCACGATCAGGTCGTAGCGCCGTCCTTCCAGTGCCGTGAACAGGTCGGACTGGATCAGGCTCAACTGGTCTTCCAGGCCGTAGTCGGCGACATTGCGTCGTGCTACATCGAGCGCGTCGGCGGACAGGTCGACCGCGTCGATCAGGGCGTTGGGGAAGGTGAGCGCCATCAGGATGGCGAGGCACCCCGAGCCGGTGCACATGTCCAGGCCGCTGGTGATGGCTTCAGCATCCTCCACCCAGGGTTGAAGGTGTTCGCGCAGCAGCTCGGCGATGAAGGAGCGCGGCACGATCACGCGCTCGTCAACATAAAATCGCAGATCGCCCAGCCATGCTTCGTGGGTGAGATAGGGCGCAGGCAGGCGTTCCTCGACGCGGCGGCGCAGGATTTCCACCACGGCATCGACTTCCTCCGGCAGCAGGCGCGCATCGAGAAACGGTTCCAGCCGGTCCAGCGGCAGGTGCAGCGTGTGCAGGATCAGGTAGGCCGCCTCGTCGAAGGCATTGGTGGTGCCGTGGCCGAAAAACAGGTTGGCCTGGTTGAAGCGGCTCACTGCAAAGCGCAGCAGGTCGCGCACCGTAATCAGCTGATCTTTCGCATCTTCGAAATTCATTTTGTCACCAATAAATTCACCAGCGTACGCCGGTAAATTTCCTTCAGCGGCTCGATGTCGGCCACGGCCACGCATTCGTCGATCTTGTGGATGGTGGCGTTGAGCGGGCCGATTTCAAGCACCTGCGGGCAGATGTCGGCGATGAAGCGGCCATCCGAGGTTCCGCCGCTGGTGGAAAGCTCGGCTTCCACCCCGGTGGTATCCTTGATTGCCTGGGCGACAGCATCCACCAGGCTGCCTCTGGGGGTGAGGTAAGGCTTGCCGGAGAGTGCCCATTCCAGATCGTAGTCCAGGCCATGCTTGTCGAGAATGGCGTGAACCTTGGCTTTGAGGCCATCGACCGTGCTTGCGGTGGAGAAACGGAAGTTGAACAGGATCTCCACCGTGCCGGGCACGACGTTGGTGGCGCCGGTGCCGCCCTGGATGTTTGATATTTGCCAAGTGGTGGGCGGGAAATATTCGTTGCCCTGATCCCAGGCCGTGTTCGCCAGCTCGGCGATGGCCGGGGCGGCGAGGTGGATCGGATTCTTGCCCAGATGCGGGTAGGCGATGTGGCACTGGATGCCTTTCACCACCAGCGTGCCGGACAGCGAGCCGCGCCGGCCGTTCTTGAGGGTGTCGCCGAGTTGGGTTGCGCAGGTCGGTTCGCCGACGATGCAGTAGTCGATCAGCTCGTTGCGCGCCTGCAATGCCAGCACGACTTTTTCGGTGCCGTCTAGCGCCACGCCTTCCTCGTCCGAGGTCACCAGCAGGGCGATCGAACCGCTATGCCCGGGATGCGCCGCGACGAATTCCTCGATGCTGGTGACGAAGGCGGCGATGGAGGTTTTCATGTCGGCAGAACCGCGCCCGTAGAGCATGCCGTCGCGGATGGTCGGGGTGAAGGGCTCGCTGCCCCATTTTTCCACCGGGCCGGTGGGAACCACGTCGGTGTGGCCGGCAAAGCAGATTACCGGGGCGGCGGTGCCGCGGCGCGCCCAGAAGTTGTCGACATTGCC
>JAUYSN010000390.1 GCA_030696235.1 Sulfuricella sp.
GCGGTGGCGATCTTTATCGCCATGGTGATGGACGGTCTGGATGGCCGGGTTGCGCGCCTCACCCATACCCAGAGCGCGTTCGGGGCGGAATACGATTCGCTTTCCGATATGGTGTCGTTCGGTGTGGCGCCCGCCTTGATCGTGTATGTCTGGGCGCTGAAGGACATGGGCAAGTTGGGCTGGATCGCCGCTTTTATCTATTGCGCCGGCGCGGCGCTGCGGCTGGCACGCTTCAACACCCAGCATGAAGTCGCTGACAAGAATTTCTTTCAGGGTTTGCCCAGCCCCGCTGCGGCAGCGTTGCTGGCCGGGCTGGTGTGGGTGATGAACGAGTACCATATCCGCGGCACCGATATCCGCTGGCTGGTGTGGGGGGTGACCCTGTTCGCCGGGTTGACCATGGTCAGCAACCTGCGCTATTACAGCGGCAAGGGCATCAACCTGCGCAAGAGCGTTCCCTTCGTTGGCATCTTGTTGATCGTGCTGACCTTCATTCTGATTTCTTTCGACCCGCCGCGTGTGCTGTTCAGCGTCTTTGTGCTGTATGCGCTGTCTGCTTACGCGGACTGGCTGTGGGGTGTGGTGCGGAGAAGGCGGAAAGCTGCGTAGGTTGGCGGTGAACAACGTGAACCCCAACATTCCCCTGCCGGAATCGCGGCACTGCGGATATTCCCGGTGGCGCTGCGTTGGGGTTCGCTACGCTCACCACCAACCTACGCCTGGCTTGAGGTATGATGCGGAGAAGGCGGAACGGCGTTGTGGGCTAGCCGCTTGCGCTTATAAATGAAAGCGTTTATATTTCAAACTATGAACTCCTCTATCCCAGTTTCCTTCGTTTCATATCGGGCCAACCTCCTGCTGGTCGGCCTGCTGCTGCGCCGCAGGCGCTAACTTTCCTCCCCCCATTACTTGTTTTGAATTGCGGAAATCGGCGGCGAACCGGTTTTCGTGTTATGAATTACGACTTCTGCAACGGAGCCCGTCATGAAAAATAAATTAATCATATTCGACACCACCTTGCGCGACGGCGAGCAAAGCCCCGGCGCTTCCATGACCAAAGAGGAGAAAGTGCGCATCGCGCGGCAGCTCGAGCGGATGCGCGTGGACGTCATCGAGGCCGGTTTCCCGGCCGCCAGCATCGGTGATTTCGAGTCGGTCAAGGGGGTCGCGAGCAGCATCAAGGACAGCACGGTGTGCGGCCTGGCGCGCGCCCTGGAGCGCGACATCGAGCGTGCCGGCGAGGCGATCAAGCCGGCCGTTTCCGGCCGCATCCACACTTTCATCGCCACCAGCCCGATCCACATGGAGAAGAAGCTGCGCATGAGCCCGGATCAGGTGGTCGAGCAGGCGGTGAAGGCGGTGAAATGGGCGCGCAAGTGGACCGACAACGTCGAGTTCTCACCCGAGGACGCCGGACGCTCCGAGACCGATTTCCTGTGCCGCATCCTGGAGGCGGTGATCGAGGCCGGCGCCACGACCCTGAATATTCCCGATACCGTCGGCTACAATTTGCCGCAACAGTTCGGCAACCTCATCGCCACCTTGCGCGAGCGCATTCCCAACTCCGACAAGGCGATCTTCTCGGTGCACTGCCACAACGATCTCGGTCTGGCGGTGGCGAACTCCCTCGCTGCGGTTCTGGCCGGGGCGCGCCAGGTGGAGTGCACCATCAATGGCCTGGGCGAGCGGGCAGGTAACGCTGCGCTGGAAGAAATAGTCATGGCGGTACGTACGCGCCAGGACGTTTTTCCCTGCGACACCGGCATCGACACCACCCAGATCGTACCGGCCAGCCGCCTGGTGGCGGGCATTACCGGTTTTGCGGTGCAGCCCAACAAGGCCATCGTCGGCGCCAATGCCTTCGCTCACGAGTCCGGCATCCATCAGGACGGCGTCCTCAAGCACCGCGAAACTTACGAGATCATGCGCGCCGAGGATGTCGGCTGGAGCGCGAACAAGATGGTGCTGGGCAAGCATTCCGGCCGCAATGCCTTCCGCAGCCGCCTGGTTGAACTGGGCATCGAACTGGAATCGGAAGAGGCGCTCAACGCCGCCTTCGCCCGTTTCAAGGATCTCGCCGACAAGAAGCATGAAATCTTCGACGAGGATATTCATGCGCTGGTCAGCGACGAGGAACAGGCGATGGTGAAGGAACAGTTCAAGCTGGTGTCGCTGCGCGTCTGCTCGGAAACCGGCGAAACGCCCCATGCCCATGTCACCATCAGCGATGGCGGCAAGGAAAAGGCTGCGGAAGCCGATGGCGGCGGGCCGGTGGACGCCTCGTTCAAGGCGATCGAGGTTATTGTCAAAAGCGGCACGGAACTGCTACTCTATTCGGTCAACAACATCACCAGCGGTACGGATGCACAGGGCGAAGTCACGGTGCGGCTGTCCAAGGGCGGGCGCATCGTCAATGGTCAGGGGGCGGATACCGACATCGTGATCGCTTCGGCCAAGGCTTACCTCAATGCCCTGAACAAGCTGGCGGGAAAGCTGGAGCGGATGAACCCGCAGATCTGATCAAGTAGGGTGGGCACGACTTTGTGCCCACGCGGTCAGCGGATGTATTCCGCGTGGGCACAAAGACGTGCCCACCCTACCAAGGCAGTCCTGAACCCCGGTTTGGTTAGCCTATGTGCGGCTGAGCCGGGCGTAAAAAACGGTGCTGAAGAAGAACACTACCGCCAGCGCGATTTCCACTCCCGCCAGGGTCGCCGACCATCCTTTGTCGCTCATGGCGCGTACCACGCCTTCGGTGAGGTAAAGCAGGATCAGCATCGAGGCCCACTGGTAGGTGTAGCGTTTGCCGCGCAGGATGCCGGCCAGCGGCAGCAGCAGCGGCAGAACCTTGAAAACCAGGCTGGATCCGCCGGGGCGCAGCGGCGCGAGCCACAATTCCCAGGCGAGGCACAGGACGATCAGCGCGATCAGGCTGGCGATGCTGGCATAGTGGAGGGCTGCGGTTCTGTTCAAGCGCCGCTCTCCAGCATTTTCAGCAGTGCCGCTTCGGCCTGTTCGGCATTGAGGACGGTATCCGGGAAATCGAAGCGCAGCAGCTGGCCGTCACCCAGAATGTCGAAGCCGTCGCAGTCGATTCCCACCAGGGTTGCATCGCTGGCACTGGTGCCGTAGTAGGTGCGACAGAAGAACTGCAGATCGCCAGCCTGGTTGAGATTGAAGCGGGCCAGAAGCTCTTCTTCCTGTTGCGCCATTGAGTTTGGCGGCGGCAGGATTTCTGTCGGGGAAATCCACTGCGCCACGCCGAAACCGCCGATGTAGCGCAGAGTGACGGGCTCGATGCGGTAGAAACTGAAATCCAGTGCGAAATATTGCTCCGCGCTGGGGAAGTAGCGCAGATAGCGCGCTTTGAGCTGCTCCGTTGTTTCCACGCGCACCGCTTTGCCGACCAGCGTGAGCCGCTCTCCGGCCTGGATGTCGACGGATTGCTCATGCACCAGGAAGCTGGTGCGCGCGTCCTGCTCAATGTTGCGGGTGTGTTCCGCCAGTTGGCTGATCAGGAACAATGGCCTGGCTTCATGATCGGTCAGGTAGGATACCGCCGAGCCGAACGGGTAGCCGCCGAGTTTATGGGAAAGCGTGGAAAGCAAGCCGATACGCTCTGCACGCAGCAACCTGCGCGCCCGTTTCCAGACGGTTTCCGGGGTGGTCATGAAACGGTTCCCGATACCCTGGACGGGCCGTTGGGGTGGCAAAGACCTAGTATTTGATCCATAGTGGAAGTCTCCATTTTCAACATGATAACGCAATTCATGCCCCAGAACTTTTCTCGCATCATCCCGTTTCTGCTTCTGGCGCGGCGACGCTTCAAGGAAGATCGCTGTGTCCAGTTCGCCGCGAGCCTGACCTACACCACGCTGCTGGCGCTGGTACCGATCGTCACCATCGCGCTGACGGTATTGTCCGCTTTCCCGGTGTTTACCGACCTGATGACCCAGCTCAAGGTGTTCATCCTGGACAACTTCGTGCCGATCTCGGCGGGCAAGATCATCTCGGTGTACATGCAGCAATTCTCTCAGAAGGCAGCGCACCTGACCGCGCTGGGCATCGGGTTGCTGGCGGTGACCGCGTTCGTGCTGATGCTGACTATCGATCACGCCTTCGATGTGATTTGGCGCGTGCGCAGGAAGCGCCCGCTGCTGCGTCGTTTCCTGATCTACTGGGCGGCACTGACGCTCGGACCACTGCTGATCGGGGTCAGCCTGTCCCTGACTTCCTACCTGGTCAGCCTTCCTCTCGGGTTGGCGAAAGGCGTGCCAGCAGTCGGCATGGTGACCCTGAAGATTGTGCCGGTGGCGCTGACCATCTTTGCTTTCGCGTTGCTTTACAGGGTTGTTCCCAGTCGTCCCGTTTTACCGCTTCATGCCTTGGTCGGCGGGGTGGTGGCGGGGATTGCCTTCGAGCTGATGAAGAAGGTGTTTGCACTTTACGTCACTCATTTTCCCACCTATACCAGGGTATACGGTGCGTTCGCCAGTGTTCCACTTTTCCTGATCTGGATTTATCTGTCCTGGCTGGTGGTGCTGTCCGGGGCGGTGATCGCCGCTACGCTTCCTTATTGGAACACTTCCATCCGGCAGGGCGGGGAAGTTGCCGGACGGGAGTTTTTCGCCGCGCTGGCCGTTCTCAAGGCGATTTATCAGGCGCATCAAGCCGGTGAAACGCTCAGCCTGCAGCGCCTGCTGCATGAATCGGATTTGGGGCTGGAAGATATCGAGGATATTCTCGACCGGCTGAACGAGGTGAACTGGGTGGGTAGCGTGGAGGGTGGCGGCTGGACCCTGACCCGAAGTGCGGAGGCGATCAGGCTCGCCGATGTTTACCGCGTTTTCGTGTTCGATCCGGATCAGGACTGTTCTGCTCCGGGCATTGCCGGGACGCGCGCAGGCGTTCTGTTGGTCGGTCTGGCGGACAGGCTGGACGAGACATTGAGCCTGTCCTTGAAAGATTTTTTCAGCCCAGGCTGAGAAAGATTTATTCAACCCCGGCTGAACTCGAACCTTTCGTAGCCCGCTGTTTGTTCCACCAGCTTGACGGCGCGGACGGGCTGGGTCGCATTGCCATCGAGCTCGAGCAGTAGCTCGCGTTGCGGGCCGAAGGTTCCGCGTGGTGCGATCAGGGTTTCCGGCTGCTTGAGCAGGGGAATTTCCGGCAGCAGCAGGGCTGCCTGGAAAGTTTCCGCCGGGCCGGCAATGGAAGGTTTGATTCTGGCTGGATCGGCCTTGGGGGCGACAAGCTGTGCGCCGATTTCAAGATGGTCGGCCTTGTCGCTTTTCACCCAGCGCACGGCGCCGACATTCCATTTGTTCGCCCCAGCCGCTTTTAACCCGATCACATCGCCTGGGAGAATCTGGGGCAGGGTCTCGAAAGCACCGCT
>JAUYSN010000308.1 GCA_030696235.1 Sulfuricella sp.
ATGCGGTGCGCCAGCTGCGAACGCAGGAAGCCAGCGGCACGCTCGAGACCCGCCTGCGCCTTGGGCGCCTGCTCAGCCGACTTCATCGTGGTGAAATACACCTTGGCATGCGCATAATCCTGAGTCACCTCGACACCCGTCAAGGTCACCAGACCGACACGCGGATCCTTGACTTCCATCTGTATCAGATCCGCCAGTTCGCGCTGGATTTGCTCGGCAACCCGGCCGGTTCGCAAAAAGGCTTTACCCATGATGGCACTTCCAGGCTATCGGCATGAATTGTTGGCTAAAGGCTACGCGCAACTTCAACCATTTCATAAACTTCGAGGTGATCACCGACTTCGAGATCATTAAAACTCTTCAGTGACAGCCCACATTCGAAGCCGGATTTCACTTCTTTCACGTCGTCCTTGAAACGTTTGAGGGAGTCCAGTTCGCCGGTATGGATCACCACGTTATCACGCAACACGCGCACCATGGCGCCACGTTTTATGCTGCCGTCGAGCACGTAGCAACCCGCAACCGTACCCACCTTTGAAATGCGGTACACTTCGCGCACTTCCACCAGGCCGAGCACGCTCTCCTTGCGCTCCGGCGCCAGCATGCCCGACAGCGCAGCTTTGATCTCATCCACCGCATCGTAAATAATGGTGTAATAGCGCACATCCACTCCGGCGGACTGGACCAGCTTGCGTGCAGTCGCATCAGCGCGCGAGTTAAAACCGATTACCACGGCTTTCGACGCTAGGGCCAAGTTGATGTCGGACTCGGTAATCGCTCCCACTCCGCTATGGATGATGTTAACTTTAACCTCGTCGGTGGAAAGCTTCTGTAGTGCATGAGCCAGCGCTTCGTAGGAACCCTGAACATCGGTCTTGATGATCAGCGGCAGAACCCTGACCTCGCCCTCCCCCATCTGCTCGAACATGTTCTCCAGTTTCGCCGCCTGCTGCTTGGCCAGCTTCACATCGCGGTACTTGCCCTGGCGAAACAGCGCGATCTCGCGCGCCTTGCGCTCGTCGTTCAGCACGATCACATCCTCGCCCGCCATCGGCACCTCGGATAAACCCTGGATTTCCACGGGTATGGAAGGCCCGGCTTCTTTCACCATGGCGCCGTTTTCATCCAGCATGGCCCGTACACGGCCGAAGGCCCCGCCAGCCAAAAGCATGTCGCCCGCCTTAAGCGTTCCAGACTGCACCAGAATAGTCGCCACAGGGCCACGGCCTTTATCCAGCCGAGCCTCGATCACCAAGCCCTTGGCCGGAACATCCTTTTGCGCTTTTAGCTCCAGCACCTCGGCCTGTAACAGCACACCTTCCAGTAGCTCATCGATGCCCTCGCCGGTTTTGGCAGAAACCCCGACAAACATGGTATCTCCGCCCCAATCTTCAGGGACGACACCTTGCGCCACCAATTCCTGCTTGATGCGCTCCGGATTGGCTTCGGGCTTATCAATCTTGTTCATCGCCACGACGACCGGCACGCCTGCCGCCTTGGCGTGATGGACAGCTTCGATCGTCTGGGGCATCACGCCGTCATCGGCAGCGACCACCAGAATCACCACGTCAGTGGCTTTGGCACCGCGCGCGCGCATCGCCGTAAAAGCCTCATGACCCGGCGTATCGAGGAAGGTCACCATGCCGCGAGGCGTTTCCACGTGATAGGCGCCGATATGCTGGGTAATGCCGCCAGCTTCGCCATGAGCCACGCGGGTACGGCGAATATAGTCGAGCAGCGAGGTTTTGCCGTGGTCGACGTGGCCCATTACCGTCACTACTGGCGCACGAGGCTCCAGGTGCACTTCATGCGCTTCAGCCTCGGCCAGATAAGCTTCAGGACTATCCAGAGCCGCCGGCTTGGCGACATGCCCCATTTCCTCGACCAGAATCATCGCAGTTTCCTGATCCAGCATCTGGTTGATCGTCGCCATGGTGCCCATCTTCATCATTACCTTGATGACTGCGGCCGCCTTTACCGCCATTTTTTGCGCAAGCTGCCCGACCGTGATGGTTTCAGGAATCATCACCTCGTGCACGATAGGTTCAGTCGGCATGGCAAAACCATGGGGTCCCTGATCTTCCGCCTTGTGATGAGCCCCCCTGTCCTTACGGTTGCGCCATCCGGTTGCACCACCCATATCGCCACGCACTTTGATGCCGCGCTTCTTACCGGCTGTATCCGCCCAGGTGGTTTCTTTTTTCTTTGCTGCCTTTTTCTCGACTTTCTCACCCGGCTTTACGACAGGCTTATGCAGCGTGCCTTCCGTTAATGAAGGCTCTGGCACCTTGGCAGGAGCTTGAGTTACAGCAGCCGCAGATTCAG
>JAUYSN010000419.1 GCA_030696235.1 Sulfuricella sp.
TGGGCACAAGAACGGTGCCCACCCTACGCCTGCTTAGGGTTATCATAGCAACTTTGATTCCATTTGCGAAACCATGACGGATACAGAAGACAACGCGCCGGACGGCATGCCGGAACCCCCGAGCAAAACCAGGCGCAAGCAGGAAATGCACGCATTGCAGGATATCGGCGAGGAACTGGTGGGGCTGAACAAGGATAGGCTGGCACAGTTGAATCTACCCGACAACCTGCTGGATGCCATCATCGAAGCCAAGCGCCTGACCCGCCACGAAGCGCGCCGCCGCCAGATGCAGTACCTCGGCAAATTGATGCGCACAGTGGATGCGGAACCGATCC
Source organism: Sulfuricella sp. (assembly GCA_030696235.1). Classification (GTDB taxonomy): domain Bacteria; phylum Pseudomonadota; class Gammaproteobacteria; order Burkholderiales; family Sulfuricellaceae; genus Sulfuricella. The sequence goes on from JAUYSN010000419.1 coordinate 336, forward strand.
AGGCCAAGCTGGACGAGTGGAACAATGTCACGCGCGTCCAGGCGGCAAAATTTCACTCGCTGGAGCGCTGGCGTGAGCGCCTGCTAACCGAAGAGCAGGCCTTGAGCGATCTGGTGGTGGAATATGCGCGGGCCGACATCCAGCAGATCCGCACCCTGATCCGCAATGCGCAGAAAGAGGCCGCAGCCGGCAAGCCGCCAAAGAGCAGTCGCGCCCTGTTCAAGCTGCTGCGTGAAATGATCCTCGAAGAAAAAGAAACCGAACCGGAGCAACATGAATAGCGAACAGCAAGTTTTGATCGGCTTGGTCACCATCAGCGACCGCGCCTCACAGGGCGTTTACGCAGACCAGGGCATCCCGGCGCTCAACGACTGGCTAGGCAACGCGCTGACCACGCCGTGGCGTGCCGTCACCCGCATGATCCCTGACGAGCAGGCGCAGATCGAAGCCACTCTGCGCCAACTGGCGGATGAAGAAGGCTGCTGCCTGGTACTCACCACCGGCGGCACCGGCCCGGCGCCGCGCGACGTCACTCCGGAGGCGACGCTGGCTGTGGCAGACAAGGTGCTGCCCGGCTTCGGCGAGCAAATGCGCGCCGTCAGCCTGAAGTACGTACCCACCGCCATCCTCTCCCGCCAGGTCGGCGTCATCCGCAAGCAATGCCTGATCATCAACCTGCCCGGACAACCCAAGGCGATCAAGGAAACCCTCGACGGCATGTTTGCCGCCGTGCCTTACTGCATCGACCTGATCGGCGGGCCTTACCTGGAAACTCGGGAAGAAGCGATCAAGGCATTCCGCCCCAAGTCTGCAATCCGGGCTAAAGAATAATCGAGGCTGGCAAAAACTGGCCCACCCCCTCCAGATGCGATTGCCCGGTAGCGCAGTGCAGGGCGGATGAGCGTAGCGTTATCCGCCGCACGCATGTCTCGCAACAATTTTCATACGGCGGATAA
>JAUYSN010000453.1 GCA_030696235.1 Sulfuricella sp.
GGAGCGATTCTGGTGACGCTCGCGGATCGCCACATATTCATCGGCGATACCCTTAACATAGGCATTGCGCAGATCGTCGCTCAACAAGTTGGAGCACACGCCGACGGCGCGCGAGGCATCTTTCACATAAATCACCGGGCCAGTGTAGTGCGGTTCGATCTTCACCGCGGTGTGGGCGGGCGAAGTGGTGGCGCCGCCGATCAGCAGCGGCAGCTTCATTCCCAGCCGTTCCATTTCCTTGGCGACGTGTGACATTTCCTCCAGCGACGGGGTGATCAGGCCGGACAGGCCGATGATGTCGGCTTTTTCGTCTATCGCCGCCTGCAAAATCCTGGCGGAGGGCACCATCACCCCCAGATCGACCACATCGTAATTGTTGCACTGCAGCACCACGCAGACGATGTTCTTGCCGATGTCGTGGACGTCACCCTTGACCGTGGCCATGATGATCTTGCCCTTGGCCTTGGCTGCCTGCCCGGTGGCGACCTTCTCGGCCTCGATGTACGGCACCAGATGCGCCACTGCCAGCTTCATCACGCGGGCGGATTTCACCACCTGGGGCAGGAACATCTTGCCGGCGCCGAACAGGTCGCCGACCACGTTCATGCCGTCCATCAGCGGCCCCTCGATCACGTGGATCGGGCGCTCCGCCTGCTGCCGGGCTTCTTCGGTGTCCTCGATAATGTAGGTGGTGATGCCCCTGACCATGGCATGAGAGAGCCGCTCGCGCACCGGCACCTCGCGCCAGGCGAGGTCCTCGACCTGGCTCTTGGCCGCGCCCTTGAAGCTTTCGGCGAACTCCACCAGGCGTTCGGTCGCATCCGGCCGGCGATTGAGCAGCACGTCCTCGACCCGCTCCAGCAGGTCCTTCGGAATTTCCTCATAAACGCCGAGCTGGCCGGCATTGACGATGCCCATGTCCATGCCGGCCTTGATCGCGTGATAGAGAAATGCCGTGTGGATCGCCTCGCGCACCGGCTCGTTGCCGCGGAAGGAGAAGGAGACGTTAGACACCCCGCCGCTCACCTTGGCATAGGGCAAGTTCTGCTTGATGATACGCGTGGCCTCGTTAAAATCGACCGC
>JAUYSN010000456.1 GCA_030696235.1 Sulfuricella sp.
GCGGTCGAACTGCATGCCTTCCACCACTTCCAGCTCGTTTTGCAGGCTGGTGCCATCTTCCACGGTAATCCCGCCTTCCTTGCCGACCTTGTCCATGGCTTCGGCGATGATGTCGCCGTTGGAGCTGTCGGAGTTGGCGGAAATGGATCCGACCTGGGCGTTTTCCTTGTTGGTGGTGCAAGGCTTGGAGATATTCTTCAGCTCGGCGATGCAGGCTTCAACCGCCTTGTCGATGCCGCGCTTCAGGTCCATCGGGTTCATGCCGGCGGAAACGAATTTCATGCCTTCGCGCACAATCGCCTGGGCCAGCACGGTCGCGGTGGTGGTGCCGTCGCCGGCAACGTCGGAGGTCTTGGAGGCGACTTCCTTCACCATCTGTGCGCCCATGTTCTCGAACTTGTCCTTCAGCTCGATTTCCTTGGCCACGGATACGCCGTCCTTGGTGATTGTCGGGGCGCCGAAGGAGCGCTCCAGAACCACGTTGCGGCCTTTCGGGCCGAGGGTCACTTTAACCGCGTTGGCCAGAACGTTGATGCCGGCCACCATGCGGTGACGAACGTCGTCACCGAATCTTACGTCTTTAGCTGCCATGTTTGATATCTCCTGATACTTGGATGATGTCGGGTTAGGCTTCGCTAACCCAACCTACATAATTCAATTAAGCTTCGACCACGCCCATGATGTCTTCTTCGCGCATCACCAGCAGTTCCTCGCCTTCAACCTTGACGGTCTGGCCGGAATACTTGCCGAACAGCACTTTGTCGCCGACTTTGACATCCAGCGGACGAATCTTGCCGTCATCGCCTACTTTGCCCTTGCCCACGGCGACGATTTCGCCCTGGTCAGGTTTTTCCGTGGCGGAGTCAGGAATTACGATACCGGAAGCGGTCTTGCGTTCTTCTTCCAGCCGCTTGACAATAACGCGGTCGTGCAACGGACGAATTTTCATTGTTTCAATCTCCTGTCAGGTCTGGGTTAACGAAATAAAATCCGGCAAACCGCCTGCGCTGTTTGCCGGTTAAAAAATTTTCGGGGACAGCGCTGTTAGCACTCATGTCCGACGAGTGCTAATAATAGGGGCTGGGCGCGCTAATTTCAAGGGGAAGAAGGTTTGAACGTCCAACAATTCATCAAAAAGTGGCATAAATCCACGCTAAAAGAGCGTTCCGCCTCCCAATCCCACTTCAACGACCTGTGCGCGCTGCTGGGCGAGCCCACGCCGACCGACGTCGATCCGGACGGCACTTGGTACCTTCGAGCGCGGCGCCAAACGCCGGAGATGGCGGACGAGGAGATTTTGCGGCGATTGCTGGAATTGAATCTGGCGCGGTCGAAATAACCGAGTTCGAATCAGATGAGGGGGTTGACGATTTTGACACCGGCGACGACCTGCCCGGCATTGAGGTCTTCACTCAGCAGCACCCCGGCTCCCGCCTGCTCCGCCGAGGCAACGATCAGGCTGTCCCAGAACGAGAGTCGGTGCAGTTCGCTGATTTCGGTGGCGCGCAGAAGGGTGTCCACGGTGGTTTCCTGTTTGACCCAGACGCGGTAAATGCGCAGAATTTCGCGGGCGGCAGGGATGGGCAGGGGTGTTGCGATCTTGCGCGTGACGTTGACGTAAAATTCTTGCAGGACTTGCGTGCTGAGGATGCCTTGGCCGGATTCCCACAGCGTTTTCAGGGCGGCGGCGGCTTTTATGCCCTTTTCGCCGGCATCCCGGTCGTGGGCGTAGAGCAGGATATTGGTGTCAACGAAGGTTTTGACGGTCATGCAGCGCGTCCCGATCCT
>JAUYSN010000459.1 GCA_030696235.1 Sulfuricella sp.
CGGGAGATGCACCAGTCCTGGATGTTCTCCAGCCACTGGTTGTAGACGTGAGCCCAGTTTTCCGGCACGAATTTCACTTCGCCGTTGGCGACTACTTCGAGACCACGCTTGGCGAGGCCTTCCATCGCTACATACCACTGGTCGGTGAGCATGGGTTCGATCACGCTATGGGTGCGGTCGCCTCTGGGCACCATCAGCTTGTGCGGCTTGGTTTCAACCAGCAGCCCCTGGGCTTCGAGGTCGGCGATGATCTTCTTGCGCGCCTCGTAGCGGTCCAGCCCCTGGTATTCGGACGGCGCCAGATCGTTGATTTTGGCGTCGAGGGTGAGGATGCTGAGCGGCTCCAGATGGTGGCGCAGGCCTACCTGGTAGTCGTTGAAGTCGTGGGCCGGGGTGATCTTGACGCAGCCGGTGCCGAAGGCCGGGTCGACATAGTCGTCGGCGATGATCGCTATGGTTCTTTCGCACAGCGGCAGACGCACATGCTTGCCGACCAGATGCTTGTAGCGCTCATCATCGGGATGAACGGCCACTGCCATGTCGCCCAGCATGGTCTCCGGGCGAGTGGTGGCGACGACCAGCGCTTCGTTACTGCCCTCGACCGGGTAGCGGATATGCCACATGAAACCGTCTTCTTCTTCCGAAACCACTTCCAGGTCGGAAACCGCGGTCAGTAGCACCGGATCCCAGTTGACCAGGCGTTTGCCGCGGTAGATCAGGCCCTGGCTATGGAGAGTGACGAAGACCTCGGTGACGGCTTTCGACAACCCCTCATCCATGGTGAAGCGCTCGCGCGACCAGTCGCAGGAGGCGCCGAGACGGCGCATCTGACGGGTGATGGTGGAGCCGGATTCTTCCTTCCAGGCCCACACCCGCTTGAGGAATTCCTCGCGGCCGAGATCGTGGCGCGACACGCCTTTTGCATCCAGTTGGCGCTCCACCACGATCTGGGTGGCGATGCCGGCGTGATCGGTGCCCGGTTGCCACAGGGTATTCTCGCCCTTCATCCGATGGTAGCGAACCAGGGTGTCCATCAGGGTATCCTGGAAGGCGTGGCCCATGTGCAGCGTGCCGGTGACGTTGGGCGGCGGCAGCATGATGCAGTAGGCGGGCTTGCCGGCCTCGGTGGCGGCCTTGAAATAGCCGCGGGATTCCCACAGCGGGTACCAGTGCGCCTCGATGGCGGCGGGTTCAAAACTTTTGGCGAGTTCCATGGTTTGGAATTTCTTGGAGTAACGGGAAAGGCGGCAATTATACCTGTTTTCCCCGCCGACGCGGACCGGCGGTCAGGGCAGGTCCGGGTCTTCGTCTGCGCCGTGGGGTGGGATGCCGGGCCGCTGCTTGAGCGCTTCGCGCACGGCATGCCGGATATGTTCGCGTGAATGGTCGAGCAACTCGTTCAGGGCGCGGTCCAGGGTGGCGGTGAATTCCAGTGCAATGCGATTTTCCAGTTCCTGCACCATGAATTCCTCGATTTGGCGCAGGGCTGCTTCGTCATGAGAGATGACCGCGACCGAGTCGCCTGTGCTGGCTTGTTCACTTGCGGCGACCTCGATGATGGGCGGAAGCTTCCCCTTGCCGGCTGTAGCGGCTTGGTTTTCCCCCGTGGCGGGGGCGGCCTCAGTCAGAACCGGGATGGTGCTGTCATCGGTGATGATTTCTGTCAGGACTGGAATCGACGCCCGGGCAGCTTGTGCCTCGGCCGACGCGAGATCTTGCTGAGTGGGCGCACCGGTGCGATGCCGGGTGAGCAGGGCATCTATTTTTCCGAGTACGTCGGGCTCGCTGTTGGCGGGATCCATTTATCTGGCCTTGTTTCCAATGTCATGGGAATGAATTTCGTAGCCGCGGTCTCGATAGAAGCGGAAGCGCTCGCGCGCCGCGGCGCGGTCGTTTTCTTCCGTGCCGACGATCTCGATCAGCCGGTGGAAGCGGCTGAAGAACAGGGGCTGTTCGGTGTGTAAGTTGAGCAGGATGTCGTCGTGCGCCAGCGTGTCGGCATTATGGTCAACGATGACCGGGGTGACCGGAGCAAGGCTATCCGAGGCGCGGCAATGGGGGATGAAACCGACAGCGGGCGTGCTCCACAGCAGCTTGTCCATTTTTTCCGTGGTTGCGGCGTCGGGAGTATAGACCATGACCCGTAATCCGCGCTCCACGGCCTTGGCGCAGAGCACGCAAGCGGTGTGGTATTTGTCGGCGGCGTGAGTGTAGAAGTCGATTTGGGTCATAACCTTAATTTTACCGCTAAGGACGCAAAGGATCGCAAAGGAAAAATAAATCCAGGTTTCCTTCGCGATCCTTTGCGTCCCTTGCGGTTAAACTATTTTTCCGTTGCCCGGTTGATCAGGAAATGCACCAGCAGCGCCACTGGCCGCCCGGTCGAGCCTTTTTCCTTGCCGGATTTCCAGGCAGTTCCGGCAATGTCCAGGTGCGCCCAGTCGTATTTCTTGGTGAAACGTGACAAAAAGCAGGCGGCAGTGATAGAACCGCCTGCGCGGCCGCCGATGTTGGCCATGTCGGCGAAGTTGCTCTTCAGCTGCTCCTGGTAATCATCCCACATCGGCATGTGCCAGGCGCGGTCGACCGCGTATTCGCCGGCATGGAGCAGCTCGCGGGCAAGCGCGTCGTGGCTGCTGAACAGGCCGGAGGCATGGTTGCCCAGGGCGATGAGGCAGGCGCCGGTGAGGGTGGCGATATCCACCACCGCTTCCGGCTCGAAGCGTTCGGCGTAGGTGAGCGCGTCGCACAGGATCAGGCGGCCTTCTGCATCGGTATTGAGCACTTCGATGGTCTGTCCCGACATGCTGGTGACGACGTCGCCGGGCTTGTTGGCGTTGCCGTCGGGCAGGTTCTCCGTGGCCGGTATGATGCCCACCAGATTGATCGGCAGCTTGAGCTGGGCCACCGCCTTGAACGCACCCAGCACGCTGGCCGCGCCGCTCATGTCGTACTTCATTTCGTCCATTTCGGCGCCGGGTTTGAGGGATATGCCGCCGGAATCGAAGGTGACGCCCTTGCCTACCAGAACCACCGGCTTTTGTTTTTTATTGCCCTGGTAGTGCAAAACAATCAGCTTGGGCGGCTGGCGGCTGCCGCGTGCCACGGAAAGCAGCGAACCCATTTTCAGGGCTTCCATGTCTTTCTGTTCCAGCACTTCAATCTTGAGCTTGTAGGTTTTTGCCAGTTCCTGCGCCTGCTGGGCCAGGTAGGCGGGGGTGCAGATATTGCCCGGCAGGTTGCCGAGATCCTTGGCCAGATTCATGCCGTCGGCGATCGCCTGGCCTTGTTTGGCGGCTTCTTCGCCGATGGCGAGTTCGGTGCGGTGCGGCACGTTCAGGACGATACGGCGCAACGGGCGGCGCTTCTCTTCCGGCTTGCTTTTCAGGCGGTCGAAGCGGTAAACCCCTTCCATTGCCATCAATACGGCCTGCTCGACTTTCCATGCGGTGTCACGGCGCTTGACCGGGAGTTCGGTGAGGAAAACCGAGGCTTCAATCGACCCGGTTTCATTCAGGGTTTTGATGGCTGCGCGGACCGCATCGCGATATTCCTTGTCTTTGAACTCGCGTTCCTTGCCCAGCCCGACCAGTAGCACCCGGTCGCACAGGGTGTTGGGGACTTTGTGCAGCATGAGCGTGGTGCCGGACTTTCCTTCCATGTCGCCGCGGCGGATAATGTCGCTCAGGTAATGGTTGGAAATCTGGTCGATCATCTCGCCGGCCAGCGCAAGCTTGCGTGGCTCGAACACGCCGACCACGACGCAGGCGCTGCGCTGTTTTTCCGGGCTGCCGCTTTTTATGCTAAATTCCACTTTTTGCTCCTTCTTGATGCCTGCCAGGCTTTATTCATGATATTTAGTAATCGGCAATTATCCGCAGACTGTAGTCTAAAAGTCAAAGAAAACCTCGAACGATGATTTTCCGCCGCGCTCTGCTGCGCGAGATGGCCGGCAATGCTTTGCTGGTTTTTTCGGTGCTGCTGATGATTACCCTTACCACGATGCTGATCCGCTATCTCGGGAAGGCGGCCGGCGGCGCTGTGGCTAGCGAGGCGGTGGCGGCTTTCCTCGGCTTCAGTATTATTAATTATTTGCCGGTTTTGCTGTCCTTGACGGTATTTATCGCTGTTTTGATGACATTGACCCGCTGCTATCGCGATAGCGAAATGGTGGTCTGGTTCACCGCCGGCTTGAGCGTCACGGCATGGGTGCGTCCGGTGATTGCCTTCGCCGCGCCAGCGGTATTCGCCATCGCGTTTTTAAGCCTGGTGGTTTCCCCTTGGGCGTTGAGAAAAAGCGAGGAGTTCCGGCAGCAAATGGAAAGCCGCGACGACGTATCCTCGGTGGCGCCGGGCGTGTTCAAGGAATCCAAATTTGCCGAGCGGGTGTATTTCGTGGAAAGCTTCGCTGGCGCGAATAACACGGTAAGCAACATTTTCATGCGCTCTGTCCAGCATCAGAAATTGGGCATTCTGGTGGCTCAGCGGGGCTACCAGACGGTATCTGAAAATGGCGACCGATTCCTGGTGCTGCTCAACGGCAGACGCTATGAGGGAGTGGGCGGCTCGCCGGATTACAAGATCATGGCCTTCGAACGCTATTCCATCCGGATTCATGCCTATGAGGCCAGCCTGATCCCGCCGACGCAGAAATCCCTGTCCACCCTGATGCTGCTGAGCGACCGCTCAGCGGTCAACATGGGGGAGCTGCTGTGGCGGCTGGGCTTGCCGCTCAGTGCCTTTATTCTGGCTTTGATGGCGATTCCGCTGAGTTTCGTCAATCCGCGCGCAGGGCGCTCGCTTAACTTGATCCTGGCGTTGCTGCTCTACATGGTTTACAGCAATTTCCTCAGTATTACCCAAGCCTGGGTGGCGCAAAGCAAATTGTCTCCGTATATCGGGCTGTGGCTGGTGCATGGCGTGATGCTGCTGGTGCTGTTGTTCCTGTTTTACCGCCGGCTCGTGCTGGCGCCATTCTGGATGACCTGGCTGAAGAGAATGATTCCTCGGCTCGGCGGTGAGAGACCATGAGAATCCTCAGCCGCTATCTGGCGCGTGAAATTTATTCGGCCACGTTGCTGGTGTTTGCCGCGCTGCTCATGCTGTTCGCTTTTTTCGACCTGATCCACGAGTTGGGCGACCTGGGCAAGGGCGATTACCGGCTGGTGAAAATCTTTGGCTATGTGCTGCTTTCCCTGCCCGGCCATGTTTACGAACTGTTCCCGATTGCGACCTTGATCGGCTCCCTGTTCGCCCTGGCGCAGCTGACGGCCCATTCCGAGCTTACCGTGATGCGCGTGTCGGGATTGTCCGCACCGCGTATCGCCTTGTCGCTGGCGAAAGCCGGATTGCTGTTCGTGGCGCTGACCTTTGTTTTCGGTGAATTCATCGCGCCGCTTAGCGGGCGAGCGGCCCAAGAGTTACGTTTGAAGGCGACCAGTTCGGTAGTGGCGCAGGAATTTCGTTCCGGGCTGTGGGTGAAAGATGCGGGGAGCTTCGTCAATGTCGAGGAAGTGCTGCCGGATGCCTCCATGAAGGGGGTGAAAATCTATGAGTTCGACCCGGACTTCCGTTTGCGCGCCATTAGTTACGCAAAGCGCGGCGAGCACGTGGCCGAGAACCGCTGGCGCCTGACGGACGTGGCGCAGACCCGGTTCGAGCTGGGCAGGACGATAGTCAGTACGCTTCCCGAGGCCTCTTGGCATTCGGTGCTGACCCCTGACATCCTGAATGTACTGCTGGTGGTGCCGGAACAGATGTCGGCCTGGAACCTGTATTTTTATGTCCAGCACCTGAGTGAAAACAAGCAGAAAACCACGCGTTACGAAATCGCGCTGTGGTCGAAGCTGGTCTACCCTTTTGCGGCTTTGGTGATGATCATGCTGGCATTGCCGTTTGCTTATTACCAGGGACGTTCAGGCGGGGTGAGCGCGAAAATCTTTGCCGGCATCATGCTGGGATTGGGTTTTCATTTGCTGAACCGGCTATTCGCCCATCTCGGGCTATTGAACGACTGGCCGCCAATGTTCAGTGCCGTTTTCCCGACGCTGGTGTTCTTTTGTGCGGCGATGGTGATGATGTGGTGGGTGGAGAGGCGGTGAGGGGTTTAGAAGGTGAGGGGTTAAAGGTGAGGGGTTTAGAAGGTGAGGGGTGAGGCGGAAAGTCAAAACCTGTGCCAACTTCGCTTTTTCCCCTCACCCCTCACCCCTCACCCATTACTCATCACCACCTTGGTTCCCGCCATGCGGTCGTGCCAGAACAGGCGCTCGCGGTCGAACAGCGCCCACAGGATGCCGAAGCCCAGCCCCACGCCAATCAAGGCGAGGAGGAAACGCAGGCATGCCTGTTTCAGGCCAAGGGGCTGGCCGTCAGTGCGCACTATCCGCAGGTGCCAGGTTTTCATGGGCAGGGTTTGTCCGCCATGCAACCAGTACCAGAGGAAATAGGATGCCATTACCAGCAGCAGGTAAAGCTGGAAAGCGAATCGGAGAATGGGGGGCAGCGGTGAGTGGAAAACTGCGGTGAAAACGAAGCCGGCGATAAACAGCACCGCTGTCAGCAGCAGTGCTTCGTAGAGCATGCTGGCAAGGCGCCGCAAAATACCGGGAGTGTGTGCATCTTGCATGAGTTGCGAACCCTAGTTCACCGCAGGTTTTGCCGCGTCAGCCTTGGCTGGATCG
>JAUYSN010000478.1 GCA_030696235.1 Sulfuricella sp.
CCACCAGAACCTGGAGCAGCACGTCAGGCAGGGGCTATTCCGTGAAGATCTGTTCCACCGCCTGAATGTCATCCGCCTACGCCTGCCCCCCTTGCGCGAACGCGGCGAGGACATTCCGCTCCTGGCCAAGTATTTTCTGCAAAAAAGTGCGCGCGAACTGGGGGTGGAACCGAAAAAACTGTCGCCGGCTGCGATGCGCTATCTCGGCACGCTGAGCTGGAGCGGCAACGTGCGCCAACTGGAGAACGTCTGCCACTGGCTGACGGTCATGGCGCCGGGACAGAACATCGAAATCGCCGACCTGCCGCCGGATCTGCGTGAAGATCAGGCGGCAACCGCCGAGAGAAGCTGGCAGGAAGCATTGGGACGCGAAGCCGACAAGGAGTTCAACCGCGGCGAGCAGGGCGTGATGGACAAGTTCTCCCGCGACTTCGAGAAAATATTGATCACCTGCGCGCTGAAGCACACCGCAGGCAGGCGCATCGAAGCCGCCACTCTGCTGGGCCTGGGACGCAACACGCTGACGCGCAAGATCCAGGAACTGGGGCTGGAACAGGGCGGAACGGCGGAATAACCCCAGATTGTCCATTAGAGCCAAAACACCGCTGTGGGAGCGGCGCCCTCGCCGCGATTTGCGTCCGCATTCGCACCGGGGCGGCGCTCCTACATGCACGAGCATTCCAATGGACAATCTGGGTTAATCCCCACACCTATCCGTGGCAGGCAGCGAGACAGCGCAATGCGCCAAGATCCTTCAGCAATATGGTGTCGTTATGCATTTCGATCATGCCGTCGCTGCGCAGGCGCGCCATGATGCGCGAAAAAGTCTCGGGCTGAATGCCGAGACGGGAGGCAATCACCAGCTTCGGCACCAACAGGCGTATGCAGGGTGATTGCATCACCCCTTCGGGCACCTGTTCAAGCAGATATTCGGCAAGGCGCTGCGTGCCGCTGTGCAGGGTGAGCCGGTCGATCTCGTTGATCATGCCATGCAAATGCTGGCTCATGCTCAACATCAGCCGGAAGCACAGTTCGACGTTGTCATGCATCTGCGTCATGAAGTCCTTGCAATCAAAAGCGAATACCGTCGATGGCTCGATCGCCGTGGCATGCAGCGGGTACTTGCCGGTGAACATCGCCGATTCGGCAAACGACTGCTGCGGCCCGGCCAGATCCATGACCTTTTCCGTGCCGTCCACCGAGATCCGGTAGAGCTTGATCATGCCGCGCTGCACCAGGTAGAACTGGTGGCAGGGCTCACCCTGGGAAAAAATGGTTTGGCCCGCACCCCATTCCACCACCTGCCCATGACTAGCGACCCGATTCAACTCCGCATCAGTGAGTGACGCAAAAAGTGTGCATTGCCTGATTTGTTCGATGTGCTGTTGGGTTAAAGCCATGGCTGAATTATATGTGATATTTGACATACATCAATGCACGTCAATTTATACCCCCAGATAATTCTGAGTTCCTGAGGAGCGTCACATGCATAAACGCAACCGCCTGTTTGTCTCCATCGCCCTGATCTACGGCCTGCTGGGCGGCCTGATTGCACTCGTCCGGCTGTTAGACCCTGGCCTGATCCCCGGCAACGTGCCCCGCGCCCATGGCCACATCATGCTGCTCGGCTTCATCCTGATGACGATTTACGGCATTGCCCTGCACGTTTTGCCGCGCTTCGGCGGCTTCCCACTGTATTCCGAACAGATGGCCGACTGGCAACTGTACTGCGCCAATGCCGGTCTGCCGCTGATGATCGCCGGATGGCTGGGCTGGCGCGACATGCTGGTGATGGCCGGGGGCGTGCTTACCTACGGCGCAATCGTGCTGTTCGGCCTGAATATGATCCTCACTGTCCGCACTAAGGGTCAGGGCAGAACCCTTCCCGTACAATGAACCCAGATTATCCATTAGAGCCAAAACACCGCTGTGGGAGCGGCGCCCTCGCCGCGATTTGCGGCTGCATTCGCGCCGGGGGCGGCGCTCCTACATGTACGAGCATTCCAATGGACAATCTGGGATGAAAATTGAACTGATCGTTTCCGGTATCTGCCCGTTCTGCCTGGAAGCTGAAAAAGTCTGGCGTGTAGCCGCTGCTGATCACGGCTTCGAATTTTCCGTCGTGGATATCACCCAACCGGAAGGTGCAGCGCTGGCGCGGCATCTCAAGCTGCAAACCGTGCCCGCCATCGTCATCGACGGCGAGCTGAGGGCGGTCGGCGTGCAAAGCCCGGAGGAAGCGCTCACCCTGCTCCAACCTGCCCGCCAGGAAGCGCATGACCGGATGCAGCAGATGGGCTTCACCTTTTCCCCGGACAACCGCTGGTTTATCCTGGCAGCGCAGGCTTACCTGATGCTTGCCGGCCTGGGACTGCTCATCAACGGCAGCCTCCTCGGCGACGGCGCTACCCGTCCGGCGTTCCTGCACCTGTTCACCCTCGGCTTCATGCTGTTCATGATCTACGGCCTGGGCGCCCACATGCTGCCGCGCTTCACCGGCAACCCGATCCGCGAGGGCACCTGGCCCTGGCTGCAAATGGGGTTGGCCCATTGTGGGGTAATCGGCTATGCCGTCGGATATCTTATCGGCTGGCATGGCCTGGTTGTGGCTGGAGCGGTCCTGGCCTGGTCATCACTTCTGCTTTTCACCATCCGGGTCTGGCCGGTGCTGTGGCCAGCGGAACCTTAAAACTCGACTATTACCGG
>JAUYSN010000479.1 GCA_030696235.1 Sulfuricella sp.
GGCAACGCTCTTTTGCCCACGCGGAAATAAACTCGGTACACCGCGTGGGCACAAAAACGGTGCCCACCCTACATAACTAACACTCAACCAGCGTTCCTTCATCTTCGCCCATCACCACGCGTTTCAACGCGCCATGCTTGAAAATGCTGAACACGCACAGCGGCATTTTCTGATCGCGGCACAGCGCCAGCGCGGTGGCATCCATGACCTTGAGGTTTTTGGCAATTGCCTCGTCGAAGCTGATACGGTCATAGCGTGTCGCCTCAGGATTGGTCTTCGGATCCGCCGTATAAACGCCATCCACCTTGGTCGCCTTCAGCACCACTTGCGCCTCCATCTCGGAGGCGCGCAGCGCAGCGGCAGTGTCGGTGGTAAAGAATGGATTGCCGGTGCCCGCACCGAAAATCACGACCTTGCCTTCTTCCAGATAGCGCAACGCCTTGCCGCGAATATAGGGCTCCGCCACCTGTTCGATGGTCAGCGCCGATTGCACCCTCGCGATGAGGCCGGCGCGCCGCATGGCATCCTGCAGAGCCAGTGCGTTCATCACGGTGGCCAGCATGCCCATGTAGTCGGCGGTGGCACGATCCATTCCCGCAGCTGCGGGTGCCACGCCACGGAAAATATTGCCGCCTCCGATCACTACTGCGACTTCCACCCCAAGTCGCGTCACATCGCCGATTTCGGAAACGATGCGGTCGATCACATCACGGTTGATGCCGTAGCTGTCATCGCCCATCAGCGCTTCGCCAGAAAGCTTGAGCAGGATGCGTTTGTACTTGGGGGTAGCCATGGACATTAATTCCAATTTTCATTCAATCCAACAATAAACCGCAAAAATCTTTCACCGCAAAGGACGCAAAGGACGCAACGGAAAAGCTGTCAGGCTGGCATGTCTGAAAGTTTGGTTTCCCCTTTGCGAACCTTTGCGTCCTTTGCGGTTAATGCTTTTTTGATCGAGAAATGGATCAGACCTTTGCAGCAGCCGCCACTTCAGCGGCGAAATCGGTGCTGCGCTTCTCGATGCCCTCGCCCACCACAAACATCTGGAAAGCGTTGACCTGGGCGCCCTTGGAGGCCAGCAGTTTTTCCACGGTCATGTCGGGATCCTTGACGAAGGCCTGGCCAACCAGGGTCACCTCGGCGAGATACTTGGTGATCCGGCCTTCCACCATCTTCTCGACGATGTTGGCAGGCTTGCCGCTTTCGGCCGCCTGGGCGGTATAAATTTCACGTTCCTTGGCGAGCAGGTCGGCCGGCACTTGTTCCTTGGAAACGCAAACCGGTTTGCTGGCAGCGATGTGCATGGCGATATCCTTGCCCAGCGCCTCGTCGCCACCGGTGTAATCCACCAGCACACCGATCTTGGTACCGTGCAGGTAGGCAGCCATTTGGCCCGCCGTACTGAAGCGGACAAAGCGGCGCACCGCAATATTTTCGCCCAGCTTCATCACCAAGCCTTGGCGTGCATCCTCAATGGTGCTGCCAGAAGCCAGCTTCATCGCGGACAGAGCGGCGACATCCGCTGGATTCTGCTGCGCCACGGCCTGAGCC
>JAUYSN010000483.1 GCA_030696235.1 Sulfuricella sp.
GCGGGTTTTGACTTTTCCCCTCATCCCTCACCCCTCACCTTACTTGTATTTCCTGACCAGCCCAACCACCACGCCGAAAATTTCCAGCGATCCGGTCGGGCGGATGATCGGGTAGGCCGGGTTGGCCGGGCGCAGAACGAACTGGCCCTTTTCACGTTCCAGATATTTGAGGGTGAATTCGTTGTCGACGATGGCGACGACGATATCGCCGACATTGGCGGCTGGCTTCTTCTCCACCGCCACAATGTCGCCGGGATGAATGCCGGCATCGATCATGGAATCGCCCTTGACCGTCACCAGCACGGTTTGCGAGGGACGCTCGACCAGGTATTCGTCTATGGTCAGCATATCGTGCCGGGTGTCGTTAGCCGGGCTGGGGAAACCTGCTCGCACGCTGTCCGCGAGCAGGCGCTCGAAGAATCTTCCGCCCGGCTTGAGCCGCTTGTCCGGCGTGACTTCGAGAAAGTCCTGCAACTTCAGGCGTGCGACCAGCGCCGCCACCGAGGATTTCGACTTGAGGCCGAGCAGCCCGGCCATGGTGGCATAGGAAGGCAAGACCCGATGCTGGGCATAGTAGTCCTGGAGCTGGTCCAGGTAAGAACGATCGTTCGACATGAGTTGAAGTGTAAGGAACGATCGTTCGCCAGTCAAGTCCTATCTAGCCTAGCCCTGCCTTCTACGTTACTCCCACAACCATGCGGCACCGCGCACACCGCTGGAATCGCCGAACCGGTTGCGCACCAACCGGGTATCCACCCGATCGGAAAACACATGGCGCCCCCAAATCCTGGGCACATTTTCGTACAGGCGTTCGATGTTCGACATGCCGCCACCCAGCACGATGATATCGGGGTCGAGAATATTGATCACGTGAGCCAGCGAGCGCGCCAGGCGATTTTCATAGCGTTGCAAGGTCAGTTCGCACTCGGCATCACCGCCCGCCGCCCGCGCCACGATGGTCGCGGCGTCGAGTCTCTTGCCGCTAACACGCTGATGATCTACCGACATCCCCGGCCCGGAAAGAAAGGTTTCGATGCAGCCGTATCGCCCGCAGTAGCAGGCCGGACCGGGAAGTTCCACGCCTTCTGGCCAAGGCAGAGGATTGTGCCCCCACTCGCCGGCGATGCCATTGGCGCCGGTCAGGATATGGCCGTTAACGACGATGCCGGCACCGGTGCCCGTCCCGATGATGACCCCGAACACCACCGCGGCACCGGCAGCGGCGCCATCCGTGGCTTCAGAGAGGGCGAAACAGTTGGCATCATTGCTGATCCGCAGCTTGCGCTGCAGCAAGGACTCCAGGTCCTG
>JAUYSN010000489.1 GCA_030696235.1 Sulfuricella sp.
AGCTTTGGTTGTGGCTGCTTTCTTGACAGCCGCTGCGGGTTTTTTCGCAGCTGGTTTTGCTACGGTTTTGGTGGCAGCGGCCTTGGGTGCTGGTTTTGCAGCGGCGGCTTTTTTAACCGGCGCTTTTTTAGCCGCGGCGGCCTTGGCTGCTGTTGCGGGCTTGGCGGCGGTTTTTGCTGCGGCAGCCGGTGCGGCCTTGACTACAGGTTTGGTTGCGGTCGCTTTGGCGGGTGCCTTGGCGGGAGACTTGGTCGCTTTCTTTGTTGCCATTTGCTGACTCCTTATTGTAGAAAGTTATCTCGAGTACATTTTTATTTTGGTGCCGTTGGCAAATCCAAAATAAAGCGGCAGCACTGAACAACTGATTGCATCACCTTGTTGTTCCTCCCGTTAGGACTGCATGACCGAGAGCATGTTTCCGCCTTGCGCTCAAATTCTATTCCAATTATTTGGAAATACACAACAGATAAAACGGCATTACGAAAAGAAAAACATTGGAAATAGACGGGCTTACGAGAGGTTGGCCGGAGTTTTTTTTGGGCGAGACGTGGCGGTCATTTAAATGACAACGGCCTACACCGGCCATGGGGAACGTTGATGGGGCATATTTTTTCTGGCACTTGGATGTGTGGAACATGAAAAACAATCAGGGGAGTAGCCGTTCCAGCGCGAATAATTGTGAAATTTTTTCTCGTTCACGAATCAAATGCGTGTTGTTTTTCTGCACCATAATTTCGGCAGCGCGCGGTCGAGTGTTGTAGTTTGAGCTCATGCTCATGCCATATGCCCCTGCCGACATCACCGCCAGCAGGTCGCCTTCGGCGAGGTGCAGGTGGCGATCATGGCCAAGAAAATCGCCGCTCTCGCACACCGGGCCGACGATTTCATAGCGTTGCGAAACGCCCGTATTTTCCTTGACTGGAAGAATCGCGTGATAGGCATCATAAAGTGCGGGGCGCATCAGGTCGTTCATCGCGGCATCGACGAGGGCGAAATTTTTTGTTTCGCCATGCTTGAGATATTCCACTTTGGTGAGCAGCAAACCGGCGTTGCCAACCAATGCGCGGCCGGGTTCGAGCAGAATCTTGAAGTTGCGATCGGCGAGTTTTTCCAGCAGCGTGTCTGCGTAGTCAGTCACTGGCGGCGGCGTTTCGTCACTGTAGCAAATCCCCAGTCCACCACCCAGATCGAGGTGATGAATTGCGATGCCTTCTTTTTTCAAAGCATCGATCAGCAGCAGAATTTTATCGAGCGCATCGGCGAAAGGCGTCACCTCGGTAATTTGCGAGCCGATATGGCAATCGATGCCAGCCACATCCAGATGCGGAAGGTCGCGCGCCTTGCAATAAAGCCTGACGGCATCGGTATACGCGATACCAAATTTGTTGCC
>JAUYSN010000491.1 GCA_030696235.1 Sulfuricella sp.
TGCAAATTCAAACGCGGCCTGCGAATCAGGCCTGAGCCCGCGACCCCGGCTGCGACCGGCAAATAATTCGGAAGCTGCGGGAACATCCCGCGGCGAAACGGATCGTGTAATGCCAGGCAAACCGAGACGATACGTGTTGCTTGCCCTCCAGGAAGAACACATCGAGCCGCGCCTGCTGTCATCCGCATCCGGACTATGCAGGCGCATGGATGCGGGGCTCGACATCATGCTATCTTCCGGCACTGAAAAACGACCGCCCCTGCTGGAAAATTTCATACGGGGCTTGCAACAGGATAAAATCCATTACCGACTGACCCAGAAAGCATTGCTGCGCAGCAGGGAAATTGTCCAGTACGCCAACACACACGAGTGCATCTCCACCGTGATGATCGATTCCCTAGGCAGCTGGACCACGCCGGAAGACGAAAAGGGCAGCGACCCCTGGCGCAAACTGGACTGCCCCTTGGTGGTAGCAATCCCGGATTGAACGAATTATTGAGAATGACCGACTGAAACCGAACCATAATGCCTATTAAACGCTTCCTGCCCTTTTTAAACTGGTTCCCGCTACGCGGCGATACCATCAAATCCGACCTGATCGCCGGCATTACCGTCGCCCTGGTACTGATCCCTCAATCCATGGCCTATGCCCAGCTTGCCGGCCTGCCTGCCTACTACGGCCTCTATGCGGCCTTTCTGCCCGGCATCATCGCCGCCCTGTGGGGCTCGTCCGCGCAACTGGCCACCGGCCCGGTTGCGGTGGTCTCGCTGCTGACAGCATCCGCTCTTGCCCCGCTGGCCGCCTCCGGCTCCAGCCAGTTCATCGCGCTGGCGATCATGATGGCACTGATGGTCGGCATCATCCAGCTTTCCCTGGGCATCTTCAAGCTCGGGGTGGTGGTGAATTTCCTTTCCCACCCTGTCATCGTCGGCTTCACCAACGCCGCCGCCATCATCATCGGCCTGTCCCAACTCAACAAACTGTTCGGGGTCTCGATGGGGCGTAGCGAGCATTTCATCCAGGATATCTGGGGCGTGCTGCAGCAAGTCGGCGACACCCATCTCCCGACCCTGCTAATGGGCGTCTCGGCCTTCGCCATCATGTGGGGGCTGAAAAAATTCGCGCCCAAGATGCCCGGCGTGTTGATTGCCGTCGCCCTCACCACCATCGTGAGCTGGTCGATCGGCTTCGAGCACAACAGCATGGGCAAGGTCGAGGAAATCATGGATGCCGAGGTCAAGATCCTCGCCAATGATTTTTCCCAGGCCG
>JAUYSN010000015.1 GCA_030696235.1 Sulfuricella sp.
GATCACGCAGCTCTGTCCGCCACCGTTCACAGAGCACGATCCTAGCCCGATGGAGCTGATACCGGGAAATCGCCTGACTCTCCTCAAGAACGGCGCGGAATATTTTCCGGCCCTCGAAGCCGCTATCGACCAAGCGCGCCGCGAAATATTCCTGGAATCCTATATCTACGAATACGATGAAACCGGCAGGAGGATTAGCGCAGCGCTGGAACGGGCGGTAAGGCGGGGCGTGACCGTGCATCTGCTGCTCGATGGCTTCGGTTCGAAGACCTTGTCGCGGGCGGTGGTCGAGGAGATGCGCGGGGCCGGCATGCAGCTGCTGTTCTACCGGCCGAAAGTCTCGCCGTGGAGTCTGAAGCGCGGGCGATTGCGGCGCATGCACCGCAAGATCGCGGTGATCGACACCCGGATCGCGTTCGTCGGCGGCATCAACATCATCGACGACATGGATGCGCCGGGCCAGACACCGCCGCGCTACGACTATGCGGTGGCGGTGGAGGGGCCGCTGCTGGCGGAGATCCATGATTCGGTGCGGCGCCTGTGGACCCTGGTGGCCTGGTCGCAGCTGCGCCTGCGCCGCAGTCGGCGCCGTGCGATGCCTCAGCTGCCGGCCAGCGGCGAGATGGAAGCCGCCTTCGTTCGGCGCGACAATTTCCGCCACCGCCACGATATCGAGGAAGCCTACCTCGAAGCCATTGCCTCAGCCCGCCAGGAGATCATCCTGGCCAATGCCTATTTCCTGCCCGGCCGCCGCATCAGGCAGGCACTGGCCCAGGCCGCCGCGCGGGGAGTGCGGGTGGTGCTGTTGCTGCAGGGCCGGGTGGAATACCTGCTGCTGCACTATGCGTCGCGTGCCCTGTATGGCGTGCTGCTCGACGCCGGCATCGAGATCTACAGCTATCACAGGAGTTTCCTGCACGCCAAGGTGGCAGTGATCGACGGCAACTGGTCTACCGTCGGCTCTTCCAACATCGATCCGTTCAGCCTGCTGCTGGCGCGGGAAGCCAATGTGGTGGTGACTGACAGCGGCTTCGCCGCGACCCTGCGCGACAGCCTGCTGCAGGCGATGGACGAGGGTGCGCACCGGATCATGCCGGATCGCTGGAAGCAGCAGCCGGTCTACCGGCGTCTGATGGCTTGGGCCAGCTACGGCCTGGTCCGGTTGCTGATGGGCGTGACCGGTTATGCGCGGCGTTATGAGTGAGCTTTCGCCTTTATAAAAGCGCGTCAGGGGGGTAAAATTCCCCTTTTCAAATATTTCAGCACTGAGGATTTATGGCCGGTCACAGCAAGTGGGCGAACATCAAGCACAAGAAAGCCGCGACGGACGCCAAGCGCGGCAAGATTTTCACGCGCCTGATCAAGGAAATCACCGTTGCCGCCAAGATGGGCGGCGGCGACATCAGCTGCAATCCGCGCCTGCGCCTGGCGGTGGACAAGGCGTATGAGAACAACATGCCCAAAGATAACGTCGAGCGCGCCATCAAGCGCGGCACCGGCGACCTCGAGGGTGTGAATTACGAGGAGCTGCGCTACGAGGGTTACGGCCCTGCCGGCGTGGCGGTGATGGTGGACTGTCTGACCGACAACAAGATCCGCACCGTGGCCGACGTGCGCCATGCCTTTTCCAAGCACGGCGGCAATCTCGGTACCGACGGCTCAGTGGCGTTCCTGTTCAAGCATTGCGGGCAGATGCTGTTCGCCCCCGGTACGGACGAGGACAAGCTGATGGAAGCGGCGCTGGAAGCCGGCGCCGAGGATGTGGTCACGAACGACGACGGCAGTATCGAGGTGGTCACCGACCCCTACGAGTTCGCCGCTGTCAAGGAGGCGCTGGTCAAGGCCGGCTTGCAGCCCGAGTTGGGCGAGGTCACCATGAAACCGGCCAACGAAAATGAGCTCACCGGCGACGACGCGACAAAAATGCAGAAATTGCTCGACGCCCTGGAGAGCCTCGACGACGTGCAGGAGGTGTATACCACTGCCGTCATGGATGAGGAGTAACTATCCGTATCCTCGGCATCGATCCCGGTTTGCGAGTTCACGGCAGGTTGTCTTCCCTTGCCGGGGCAGCATGAGAATATTGGGCATTGATCCC